>NZ_JADYXA010000010.1:0-104474 GCF_015864495.1 Pseudoalteromonas sp. SWYJZ98
AAGACCTTTACCAGCCTGAAGTTCAGCTAATGCTTTGTTGAAATCGAAAGATTGAGTCATGTGTCACTCCTGTTTTCTTAATAATACTGAAATGACACAGATTTCTAAACACTACCAAAAAATCAGCTGCTTAGCAGCTGATTTTCAAAACGATTAACTTAACCAAGTAATTAGCTTGTCTTTTAAAGTTTGTGGTTTAATTGGTTTTGTAATGTAGTCGTTCATTCCAGCAGCTAAACATCGCTCTCTATCACCTTCCATCGCACTCGCTGTCATAGCGATAATCGGTATGTAAGTATAATCTACCCCTGCCTTACTATTTCTAATTTCACTTGTGGTATCGTAGCCATTTAAATTGGGCATTTGGCAATCCATTAATATAACATCAAAAGCTTGCTCTTCGTTTTCTCTCAATGCTTGTAATGCTTCAATACCGTCTGACGCACAAGTGATTTTTACTTTAGTACGCTTTAATATCGCCTTAGCTACTTCAATGTTTATCATATTATCGTCAACTAATAATATATGATAAGCAGATAGGTCAGGCTCTACTTGTTCCACTTCCAAGCCTTTAGGTGGCGCTATAATACAGTCACTACTAGCACCAAATAAGCTGGCCAATTTATAACTGAATTGATCTTGAGTGAGTGGTTTATTTAAAATATGGCTGCCTTCAGGTAATACCGTTTTGATTGGCTTATCTGTCACCATGTCTCGTAAAATTAAAACATACTTTTTATTAAACTGTTTACAGTAATCAATTAACGCATCAATTTGAGGATGCTCATCATCAATTAATAATAAATCAGCTTCAAACTCTTTGTGCTCACTAAAGTAATCAAGTCGTACAATGTTTTCTGCTTTTACTTTGCAGGTTAATAACAATAAGTCGCACACGTTTTTATAAACGTTATCGCGCGCTATTAATGCCGCTACGCTAATACTTGTAGCAAGCTCTATACCTGTGTTTAATTTTTTCTCTTGTGCAACGTGTAGCTCAACCGTTGCGGTAAAGGTACTACCCGCGCCCTTTTCACTTATAACCGTAATATTACCACCCATTAACTGAGCAAGCTTTTTACATATAGATAAACCTAAGCCTGTACCACCAAAATGGCGGGTCGTGCTTGAGTCTTCTTGCGTAAATACTTCAAATAATTTGTCTATGTTTTCAGGCGCTATACCAATTCCGGTATCTTTTATTGTAAAGCTCATTAATAACTTTGAGTCAGTAATGTACTTAGAGCCCACAGTTAAACTTACTTCACCTCTATGAGTAAATTTAAACGCATTATTAACTAAGTTAATTAAAATTTGTTTAAGTCGATGGCTGTCGCCAATAACCATTCTGTCTACTACATCTTTAGTATCTAAAAATACTTCAAGACCTTTGCGTTGACCCTGTAACGCTAAAGAGCTAATCATATCGCTACATACTGTAACAACATCAAATGTATGATTATCAATATCAAGCTTACCTGCTTCTATTTTAGAAAAATCAAGGATATCGTTAATCAAATTCATCAATGAATTAGCACTGCTATTTGCTAGTTTTAAATAATGGTATTGTTGTTCGGTTAAGCCATCTTCTTTGAGCATTTCAAGCATCCCTAATACGCCATTCATTGGTGTGCGTATTTCGTGAGAGATATTTGCTACAAAGTCACTTTTTGCTTGGCTCGCTGCTAATGCTTGATCAATTGCTCGCTCTAGCTCAACAGTCCTTTGTGAAACCTTTAGCTCTAAAGTACTGTTTAAGCCTTCAAGCTCTGATTGAGTATTTTTTAATGAGCTAATATTTCTTAAAATAGCCGCTACCTGATAACGGTTATTATATACGTCAAAAATACTGCTAAGCGTAATCGAAAAATATTGTTTGTTGCCATAACCATCTGAGTAGATAGCTTCAAACGGCATTTTTGATCCGATTGTAATAGTCTCTTGTATACAATTAGTGTCTGCGTTGTTTAAATTAAACAGCGAGACAAAATCAGGATTAGTGCCTGAAATTGAACTACCAAAAACCTCTTTAGCGGTATTATTAAAGTGAACAATTTCGCCGTTTTGCTCAATTGTAAAAATAGCATCTAGAGAATTTTCTATTACTTTATTATTTTGCTCTTTTAGAGAATTAATTAACAGCTTACGGTTTATAAAACGTTGGTATAAAAAAGCAATAACTAAAAATACGCTAAAAAATACTACTAACATTGCAATAAAGTTTTGACGTCTCTCATTCACCTTTGCAAACAATGTTTTTGTATCAACACTTACACCAAGCTCTAAAGGGAGCATGGCTATATCACCCTCAAACGAAATTCGTTTTTTTAAAGTGTAAGCCACTGGATAATTACTTATTGGTAAAGTGCCTTGCTCTGTCATGGTGGTTGCAGTAGAGAATTCTTCAGACCATGTTTTAGTTTTATTAAATTCAAAACTGAATCGAAGTTGAGGGTTTGGATGATATAAAAATTCACCTTCATTATTCATAAGGTAAATCTGCGTCCCTTGTGGAGATTCAACTGTCAAATCTTCAAGTAATTTATCCGCAAAGTAATTAGTAACTAATATTGCAAATATTTTATTATTTTCATCAAAAACAGGCTTAGCAACACGAAAAGTGCTTATATAAGGTTCTTGTATTTGTCCATTTTCACGGTTGTAGTTAATTGGAGAAATATAAACACTTTTCTTATCAAGCATGCTTGCTTTGATTATGTAATCGCGTTGACCTTTTTTTTGTAATTGCTGACCCTGCAGACGATTAATTTCTCCAAGTTGATTTCGGTCAACTCTGACAACTTCTTGCCCACCATCTTCGAGCATAATATAGCGAGCTTGCAAAATACTGTCATCGGTCTGCATAAAACCAGTAAAAATGCTTGCTAAGCGCTCTTGCCAAACATCTATTGGCGTACCAAGAACGGGATCAATTAGTTTATTTTCTTTTGCGCGGGTAATCCCTTGTATTGGTGGTGTAGCATCTAAAAAGCGAATGGCGGTAACACTGTCTTTAAGATGTTTTTTTAATGAAAGGCTTTTTGTTTCAAGTTCACGCTTTAATTCTATTTGAGCTGAATTATAAACATCACTTCTTACTTTTTGATCGAACAAATACAGAGATGGTAAAGCTATAAGAACAAATATTATTGTTGCAACGAGCATTAATTTATTATTTTTTGTCACGTTCAAAAAAATATTCTTTTTTAACATTTACCGTCACCATAAGTTTTTATTGTTATTAGTATAGAGTATTAAAGAGAGAATTGGACCCTCTAACTAATCAGTTATCGTTATAATTTTTATAATAAAAAGACTAAATCATTAGTTTTATTTAGAGCACAACCCTTATGTGAATTTTAAATGAATGGGTTAAAAAATATTGGCTTACAAAATTAATAAATGGGCTATTTTAACTATTAATCACTTCAAAATATAAAAGGTAGCAATTGCTACCTTTTATATATTCTTAAAACCCTTTATGTACATTACCTAAATAATACATCTTCTCTGTTAAACCACTTAACACAAAAAGCCAATAGTCCAGCAGCAATGATTGCAGTGGCTAAAAATATTAAGCCTACAAATGTGTAATCAACAGTCCCTTTTACTATTTCTTTAATTGCTAATGCTACGTTTGTAACAGGAATGAATGCAGTTTTAGCAGTAAGTTCCATATTTGGCATTATTGAAATAATAATCGGGAAAAATACGCCCATACTAAGTGGTGCCATATAATTCTGCGCTTCTTTAAACGTGCGAGCATAGATAGATATAGCCAGAGCTAAGGCCGAAAATATAGCTGCAACCGGTAATAATAGTACAAATATCATTAGTAAATCGGTAACTGCTAATGTACTAAATGCGGCTTTAATAAAATCAAGATCGGCAAACGCGAGCGCCAATGCTATCCAGCACCCCATACTTAAGACGGTTATGGTTGTGGAGGCAATTGATGTAGTTAACAAGGTTATAAATTTACCAAGCACCAACTCTGTACGCGTAATAGGTGTAAGTAGGAGTGTTTCTAGCGTGCCGCGTTCTTTTTCGCCAGCGCCTAAATCAATAGCGGGATAAGTTGCCCCCATCAATACTAATGGAATAAGCAGGTAAGGTAAAAGCCCGCCAATTTTTTCGCCAAGGTTTTCACGTTTATCGGCTGTATCTACTTTTATGACTTCAATTGGATTAAGAATAGATTTTTGAACAGACTCTTCAATACCAAAACTGATTAGTTTTTGAGTTTGCAGTACGTCACTGTATTCTTTTGCGAGTTCTTTAACTCGTTCGAATAAAAAGTTGATAGATTTTGAATCGTTAAACACAACCTGCCACTGGCTTTGTTCACCGCTATCTAAAGTTTGCTCAGCATGGCTTGGTAAATAAATACCCATATCAATATCGCCAGCTATAACGCCTGCTTTAAGCTCTTCAATGTTATTAAAGGTTTTAGTACCTTTATAAAGCTCAAAACTTTTGTGATAAAACACTTTGTCAGTAAATTCTTGTGCGTATTCACCGTTAATAATAGCGTATGTATTTACTTTTTGCTCAGCGTCCATTGCAGCTTGCGAGCTTATAAATGCCATTACGGCAAACAATAACGGAAATATAGCAACAGGGAGCGCGACTACAAATAATAGCGTTTTTTTATCGCGTAATAACTCTCTTAATTCCTTTTTAAATACCTCAAACATCATGCTTCTCCGTTAATATATTCATAAACGCTTGATTAAGCTCATCACTATTACCTGCTTGTTTAAACTCTTCTACTGTCCCGTCAAAACAGCTAATACCTTCGTTAATTACAGCGACACGGTCACATAAAAGGGCTACTTCATCTAAATGATGGGTTGAGAAAATAACAGGCGTCCCTTGCGCCTTTAAACCTTTGATAAATTTAATAACGGTTTGTGTTGTCATTATATCAAGGCCCGTTGTTGGCTCATCAAGTACCACAACTGCTGGGCGATGAACAACTGCGCGCGCAATATTTGCTTTTTGCTTCATACCTGTTGATAGGTTTTCTGCCCGTTTATCTACAAACTTATGCATATCAAGCAATGTAAATAGCTCATCACAACGCGTTGCTATATCGCTTTTGTTCATGCCATGAAGCTTTGCAAAATACTCTATGTTTTCTTTTACAGTTAAGCGGCCATACAAACCCGTAGAGCCTGATAAAAATCCAATAGACTTACGGCCCAGTAGCGGTTTTTTTACAATATCGTTTCCAGCAATAGTTATTGAGCCTTCATCGGGCTTTAACGCGGTTGAAATCATTCTCAGTGTCGTCGTTTTACCCGCACCATTTGGGCCGAGCAATCCAAGTACCTCACCTTTAGCGCAACTAAAACTAACGTCTCGTACTGAGTGAAAGTAGTCTTTATCTTCACGAGGATCGATGTCGTCTATTTTATTTTTTTTGTGATCTTTAGTTAGCTTAAATTTCTTTTTAAGCCCAGCAACTTCTATCATGTTCGCATCCTTCGTTTCGCTCTAAAATAATCTGTATTGTTGTAAAAAGAGTCGTCTTTGTTTTCGTCATGCCAGCCTGGCACACCTAATAAAGGCAGTGGTGAAAGCTTTTTGTTATCGGCTAAGCAGTTATCTGTACTAATCATCTCATAAAGGGCTTGGTCAAGGTACTGGTATTGAGTTACTAAATCTTTACAAAATATTTCATTAGGTACACAAACAAATAACGCTTTACCCGTTAAACCTATATAAGGCTTTGTTAGCATTTCATAATTAGCATGACCAAACATAAAAGGTTTTATTGTTTTACCCCACTCATGTTTGTGTTCAACAAATGCAGTTTTCCATTGGTGATCGCAAAGCCACTGCTGCCATTTACTCTCACTTATAGCTAATACAACGCCACATTCATCAAAAAGCGTTAGTGCATTACGTTGCTTAGTACGCTGTTGCAGTCCATGCTCAGCTATATCTTGCACATGTCTATGGTTTATTAACGCTTTGGTTTTAGGAAATAAACACCATATAAACCCACCAAATAAGTCATGCCAATTTTCACTGCGTGTAGGTACAACACCCGTTTCAAAAATTACTTGCTCGTAATACCGATCGCCAAAGTCTACCTTTGCATCATCTTCAAAAGTAATAGGAATACTATTCTCATTAATAGCAGTTAAAAATGGAGAAAACCACTGCGGCGATGGCCAATCTGTTAGTTCGTTAACTTTAAATAGCTCACGTAAATGCGCAAATGCACCTGTTTCTAAACTACTGATTTGCCACTGCTCGGGGGGAGTAAAACGCTTCATTTAAACCTTTAACAATTTATGCCTATAATTTACGAGAAGTTTACCGCAAAAACTGGTTCTGCTTAATAGAAGTTAATATACTAATCACAACTTAAAACAAAAAAAGAGCTGACATGAAACATTATTTCTCTCTCACACTCCTCGCTACTGCTGTTTTAGCAGGTTGCGCAACAACAAGTATTACCCCTACTGATGTAACAAATGGTTATAACAGTATTCAAGCTGATGAACTGGCTAAACATGTAAAAGTACTCGCATCGGATGAGTTTGGTGGACGTGCTCCTTCATCACCTGGCGAAAAGCTAACGCTTGATTATTTAACTGCGCAGTTTAAAGCTTTAGGTTTAAAACCAGGTAATGGCGACAGTTACTTACAAGAAGTGCCATTGGTTTCTTTAGAAGCTGATTCGAATATGGTGCTTAGTATTGGTGGTAAAGACTATCAATATAAAAAAGACATGGTTATGGGTAGCAGCCGCATTAGCTCACAAGAAGGCATAGAAAATTCTGAACTTGTATTTGTGGGCTACGGCGTTAATGCCCCTGAATACAATTGGAATGATTACGAAGGCTTAGACGTTAAGGGCAAAACGGTTGTAATGCTTGTTAACGATCCGGGCTTTGCAACAAAAGACCCTGCTTTATTTACTGGCGACGCAATGACTTATTACGGTCGTTGGACATACAAATATGAAGAAGCAAGTCGACAAGGTGCTGCAGGTGCAATTATTATTCATGAAACAGCACCTGCGTCATACCCATGGTCGGTTGTTGAAAATTCGTGGAGTGGCGAGCAGTTTGGTTTTCAAAAAGAAAACAACAATATGGACCGCGTAGCCGTTGAAGGCTGGGTTACAACTGACGTAGCAAAAGAGCTTTTTACTAAAGCAGGATTAGATTTTGAAACTGCGAAAGAAAACGCAGCTAAAGGTGCTTACCATGTTGATATGGGCGATTTAACTGCTTCTGTTAATGTTAAAAATACGATTAAAAAATCAGTGTCGTATAACTTTATCGCTACGTTACCAGGAAGCGAGCAACCAGATGAGCATGTTATTTACTCGGCGCATTGGGATCACTTAGGTACAGATAAAACACGTAAAGGCGATCAAATTTACAACGGTGCTCACGACAACGCAACGGGTACAGCTGGGCTTATTGAAGTAGCTGAAGCCTTTACTAAATTACCTAAGCATCCTAGCCGCTCAATGACATTTTTAGCGGTAACTGCTGAAGAGCAAGGCTTACTAGGTTCTAAATACTATGCAGCTAACCCAGTGATTGCAGCTAATAAAACAGTCGCTAACATAAACATGGATAGCTTAAATTTATTAGGCAAAGTAAAAGACATGAATGTGGTTGGTATTGGTAAGTCACAAATGGATGAGTTTTTAGCAACTGCAGCTAAAGAGCAAGGCAGAACAATATCAGGCGATCCTAAACCATCATCTGGTGGCTATTACCGCTCTGATCACTTTGCATTTGCTAATATGGGCATTCCAGCCATGTACGCAGGCGGTGGCACAGTAGCAGCTGACGAAGAAACAGCTAATTACCGTAAACGCATGAGTTTAGTACTTCGCGGCTGTTATCATCAACCATGTGATCGTTACCGTGACGAATGGGATTTATCGGGTGCTGTTCTAGACTTACAATTGTTTTATAAAGTAGGTTATGATATTTCTGAGCAAGAGCAATGGCCAACGTGGAATGCAAGCTCAGAATTTCAACGTAAGTAGCATTGGTTTAACATCGAAAAACTCGAAGAGAGTAATCGATTTAAATAGATGCAAATGATATTGATTATCATTTAATTAAAATATACAGTGTTACTAAGTTTATTTAATTGGTAACACTGTATGATTTTACTCTCTCAAATAGGATTTATTACGCCCGCTTCTAAACGCTTTGTTAGCCAAAATAAACGTTTATTATTACCGCTTTTTTTGCTGGTATGCTTAGCTGTGCCATCACTTCGTGAAATTACAATAACAGCACTAAGCGATGCTTTTTTTCAAGTTAGCGTATTTGTTGCTGCTACATTATTAATTTATTACTACGCCATAGAGCATTTACCTCAATTAGAACTTAGTTATTTAAGTGCTAAATCGCCGGTATTAGAAATATTTTTTGCTGCCGTTTTAGGTGCCCTTCCTGGATGTGGTGGTGCAATAATAGTGGTTACCCAGTTTACAAAAGGCCAAGCAAGTTTTGGGGCTATTGTTGCTGTTTTAACAGCTACAATGGGAGATGCCGCATTTTTACTCCTTGCCACTCGCCCTACTGAAGGTTTAACCATAATGGCCATTGGCTTAGTAGTAGGCACGCTTTGTGGTGTTATAGTAAACGCCCTTCATGCAAAAGACTTTTTACGCCCAACAAAGCAAGAACAAAAACACCAAGTTAAAGTATTGCCAACTCGTATAATTAAAATAAGCAAACCCGTTTGGATGTTCGCTATTATTCCAAGCCTCATTATTGCTTTTTTAATTGCATTTAATGTCGACTTTGATCAATTTGGAAAATACACAGGCACAAGTATTAGTATTTTTGGTGCTGCAATGGCGTTATTTACTGTAACTATATGGGCGTATTCTTCTAAAGGTGAAAGCTATAAAGAAGTAACCTCAGAAGACGATGAATGTAATCCACCTTCTAAAATTATTAAAGTACTTCAAGACACACACTTTGTGACCGCATGGGTAGTGGCATCGTTTATGTTGTTTGAGATTTTAGTAAATATTGCAGGGCTTGATTTAAAAAACTGGTTTGCACATTATGCTTATTTAGCCCCACTTATTGCTGTAGTGATTGGTTTTTTACCAGGTTGTGGCCCGCAAATAATTGTTACTACGTTATATATTCAAGGTATTATTCCATTTAGCGCATTAACTGCTAATGCGATATCTAACGATGGTGATGCGTTATTTCCTGCAATTGCAATGGCACCTAAAGCGGCTGTAATTGCGACTGTGTATACATCTATTCCTGCTTTGGCCGTTGGCTATGGCCTTTACTTTTTAAGTTAAAATTGCCATAAACAAAAAAGCTCAGCAATTGCTGAGCTTTTAATATTAAGTTATTTTTTATACCGTAGCTGGCTCTGCAGCTAGCTCTTTCGGATTTGGGCCATAATCGTTCTCGCCTTCATGTGAGTTTTGTGCAAGAAAAACAATTAAAACAATCCAACCAATTACTGGCACTAACCAAAGTAACTGCCACCAGCCTGAACGACCAGTATCGTGTAAACGACGTGCACCCGCACTCAATTGAGGGATCAATAAAGCTAAGCTATATATTGAGCTTACGAACATTGTGTTTGTAATACCATCTATAACACTTGTTAAAAGCGAAAAAATAATATTAATTAGCATAAACATCCAAAATGCTTTACGACGATTACGGCCTGAAAAATCTGCGTAGCTACGCAACGCGTTCATATAATGTTCCATGAAATTTCCTTAGTGTTATTTTTTATATTCCCTAACAGGGTTAACTTTATTACTTTTTAGTAACACTTGTATCTTAAATAAAAACAGACTCATTTAAAACAAAAAACCAGCAAATTGCTGGTTTTTTATTAGGGCGTGTTGACCTTTGCGGATTGAAATTTGTTCAATCTGGGGCGATTAAATCGCGGCGCGAGGTTTGTAACCTAGTGGGCTAAGTAAAAACCGAGCAACAAAGAGTTTATCGCCCCTAGGCAAAACCCGAAGGGCAGCGCATGTTTGGCATTTATGCTGCGTTATCGCCTATTTATGGGGAGTAACCACACTTCATAGGCTCTGCCTTGCCTAAAAACCAAACATACTGCTGTAAATTCAACCATCAAAGATCAAAACGCCCTAGTTAAACAATTATATTATTAACTCATTGCCATCATCATTGCCGATGGGTTTTCTAAGTACGATTTCCATAGGTTATTAAAGCGTGCAATACTGCCGCCATCAATAACACGATGATCGCCAGACCAACTCACTTGCATTATCGCTTTACTCACAACTTGGCCACTTTCATCAAAACGCGGTAAGTGCTGCAGTTTACCCAATGCAACAATAGCTACTTCTGGTTTATTAATTATAGGGGTCGCAATAGTGCCACCAATCGCACCAATGTTAGAGATACTAATTGTCCCACCTTTTAAATCATCAGGTGCAACACGCCCTTCTCGCGCTGAGTGAGTTAAGCGGGTTAAATCATTAGCCACATCGACAATGCTCTTACTCTGGCACGACTTAATATTAGGCACTAACAAGCCAATTTTTGAATCAACTGCTATACCAATATTATGATCGTTATAATAGGTAAGCTCTGAGCAATCATCGTTCACTTTTGAATTAAGTACAGGGTACTCTTTCATTGCTAGCGAGAGTGCTTTTACAAAAAATGGCATCATGGTGAGCTTTACGCCTTGTGCTTTGTACTGCTCTTTTAAGGAGCTGCGCAAAGCTATAAGCTGTGTTAAGTCTATTTCATCACTAAACGTAAAGTGCGGAATAGTTGAAACCGATGCCACCATTTGCTTGGCCATGGCCGCTTTAATGCCTTTAATTTGCTCTACTCGTACACCACCGCTTTGATTCTGTGTTTGGTTTTGTACTGCACTTTGAGAAGCATCGCTATTAAGCGGTGAAGTATCAATAGTATTTGGCACTTCGCCTTTTACAAACTCTTCAATATCTTGCTTGTAAATACGTCCATTTTTTCCACTACCTGGTACGCACGTTAAATCAACATCAAGTTCACGTGCTTTACGACGAACTGCAGGCGACGCAACCGCTTTTTGATTGATAACCTTTGCAGCTTGCTGCGTTTTAACAGAGGCAACTTTTTCAGCGACGGCATTAGTTTGAGCCTTTACGACCGCTTGGTTTATATCAACATTTGGCTTTACTGCACTGCCTGCAATTGTCATTTGAAACAACGGGCTATGTACTTTTGCTATTTCACCTTTTTGGTAATATAGTTTTTTTACTGTGCCTGTATATTTTGCCGGAATTTGTACTAATGCTTTGTCGGTCATTACATCACAAACCGCTTGGTCTTCTTCTATTTCGTCGCCTTCTGCGACTAACCAATCAACAATCTCACACTCAACAATACCTTCACCAATATCTGGTAGTATAAAGTCCTCAACTACATCAGATGCATTGTTATTAGTTTTATTTTCAGCTTGAACTGGCTCTTCGACTACTTCATTACTAGTACTATCACCAGTTACATCCATAGCAAATAAAGGCGCATGTACTTTAGCAATTTCACCTTTTTGATAATATAGCTTTGTAATAATACCATCATGCACTGCCGGAATTTGTACTAATGCTTTGTCTGTCATCACATCACAAATTGGCTGATCCTCAGATACGGTATCGCCTTCTTGAACTAGCCACTCAACAACTTCGCATTCAACAATGCCTTCTCCAATATCGGGTAATATAAAGTCTTTCGCCATGGTAACCCCTAAAAATCCATTGATTGTTTAATTGCAGCCAACACTTTTAGTGCGTCCGGTACGTATTCTTTTTCAAGTGCCAACGGGTATGGTGTATCTAGACCACATACACGTAAAATTGGCGACTCTAAATGCAAGAAACACTCTTGTTGTATTGTTGCTGCTATCTCGGCACCAAAGCCATTAGTTATAGGCGCTTCATGGCTCACGATTAAACGGCCGGTTTTAATAACCGATTTAGCAATCGTTTCAACATCCCATGGTAAAATACTACGAAGATCTATTACTTCACAGCTTATACCTTGCTCGCTTGCTTGCTGTGCTGCCTCTTCAATAATCTCCATTTGAGCACCCCACGCTAAAAGCGTAATATCGGTACCCTCTTGTACTACTTCAGCCGTGCCTAATTCAATACTATAATCTTCTTCTGGCACTTCGCCTGTTGATGCACGATATAAACGCTTAGGTTCAAAAAATATGACAGGGTTATCATCTTTAATAGAGGCACGTAATAACCCCTTAGCTTGATAAGGGTTACGCGGTACAACCACTTTTAAGCCCGGTGTATGTGCAAAATAAGCTTCGGGTGATTGCGAGTGATATAAGCCACCAGCAATACCACCGCCATAAGGCGTACGAATAGTTAAGTTACCAACATTAAATTCATTACCACTGCGATAACGAAATTTAGCGGCTTCATTTACTATTTGATCAAACGCTGGGAATATATAATCAGCAAATTGAATTTCTGCCAATGCAGGCGCACCAAAAGCCGCTAAGCCATTAGCGAAACCTAAAATACCTTGTTCGGTTAAAGGCGTATTAAAAACGCGATGCTTACCGTACTTTTCTTGCAAACCTGATGTTGCTCTAAATACACCACCGAAGTAACCAACATCTTCGCCAAAAATACAGGCTTGAGGGTGTTCGTTCATCGTAATATCGAGGGCAGAGTTAATTGCGTGGAGCATGTTCATTTTAGCCATTACTTAATTCTCCCTGCGGTTACTGGGTAAGCACCTGGATGCTGTTTTATATGTTCTTTTAATTGCTCGTACTGACGTTGCAATAAGGGAATTGGAGTATCGTAAACGTCAGATACCAATTCTTCTAAAGCCGGCTTGGCAACAACTTCAGCACGCTTAAGCGCTGCTAAAATTTCTTCACGAATCGACTCTTTTGCTTTTATGTCGTCTTCTTCGTTTAACCAATCTTGCTTGACCAACCATTTTCTAAATTTATCAATAGGACATATTTGATTATTTGCTTCTTCATCTTTAGAGCGATAACCACTGGGATCGTCTGATGTAGAATGCGCGCCTAATCGATAAGCTATCGATTCAATAAGCACAGGCTCACCTTGTGTTGAGGCTATTTCGCGTGCTTTTTTAGTCGCCGCATACACTGCAAGTGCATCTGTGCCATCAACACGAATTGTTTTAATACCATAACCTACACCACGCGACGCAATACCATCGCCTTTAAACTGTTCATCAGCAGGGGTAGATATGGCATAGCCGTTATTACGTGCAAAAAATATAACCGGCGCTTTGTGAACAGCCGCCATATTTAAGCCCGCATGAAAGTCACCTTCTGATGCAGCACCTTCACCAAAGTAACAAATAGTCACGTTATCAATTGTGCTTGCAAGCTCACCTGTTTTAGCGTCGATATGCTTTATTTTTTGACCATATGCATGACCTGTGGCCTGTGGTATTTGCGTACCCAGTGGCGATGAAATCGTCATGTAGTTTAGCGCTTTAGAGCCATAATGGATTGGCATTTGGCGACCTTTACCTAAATCCAATTCATTTGAGAACATTTGGTTCATAAATTGATCGAGTGTAAAACCACGATAATGTAGTGCAGCTTGTTCACGATATTGAGCCATGATCATATCGTCTTGATCAAGTGCAGCAGCAGAGGCTGTAACTGCGGCTTCTTCGCCTAGGCATTGCATATAAAAACTAACACGACCTTGGCGCTGCGCGCCTTGCATACGTTCATCTAACAAACGTATAAAACGCATTGTTTCATATAACTTAATAGCGGTATGTTTTGAAATATCAGGTGCGGTTGCACTAGGATGAATGTCGCCGTCCTCAGTTAAAATACTAAGGGTTGGAATATTAAGTGCTTGGCCATCAATAAATTCAAGCTCGTGGTTAATATTCAGCGATACGTTATTTGGATTACTCATAACCTACCTTCTTTTGTTGTCGGTAAAACAGTGCCCCTTTAAATTATTATTGTGGGTGATTGTTGCTGGTTAAACTTTGCAACATCTGCACTATCTTTAATTAAAGCTGCCAACACTTTACGTTAACGTAAAGTGTTATTCAACACATCTGGGACGAAACAAAAGCAAATACAGGTTAAATAAGTGGAAAGTTAACGATACGGTTACTTTAATTAATAGTAATCATATAGTTAACTTGAAGTCACCAGTGGTCTGATGAGTTTAATTAGACGAAATTGCTATCAATATCCATTGGAATAACAGTAAGCAGTGCTCTTTGGCCTAATGCTACGCTCGCATTTGGAAATATAATAGCCTCACCTTCAACGTCAGCGTAAATCGCTGTATCACCGTCGGTTGCAAGTAGTTCACCTTTCGTAAAGCCAGTAAAGTTCTCAGCATCATCAGAAAAAGGGAAACTAAAATCATCCTTCGTTCTATTAATTGTGCGGTGCACTGCAAATAACTCAAACTCACTTGCATTAAAATCAGGGTATTTAACTTCATTTTGGCTAATTAATGCAGTTAATGTTTGCTTTGTTTTTTCAAAGCGGGTCATATCATTTTGGCCAAATGGCTTTACTTGACCCAGCTCTACTGTAAACGAGTCTGCACCATGAACAAACGACGAATAATAGCTAAACGTTGTTGCGGGTGATTTCATCATAAGTACGGTATTTACACCACAGCTTAATAAAAATTGTAACTGTGACTTTTTCCATGGCTTACCATGTAAAAATGGATACACAGCAAATTTTTCGTTTTTAGAGCCTCTAATTGCAGTGTGTAAGTCGTAATGACATCGGCTACTGCCTTGCTGGCCACGGGCATAAAAGTCACTTACGTATTGCTCAAGCTTTGCAGCGCGGTTTCGTTCATTATTCATTGGTACACCTTCAACTGTATGGTGACCATTAAATAATCTATTTAAGTTTTCTTCTACAAAACGCAGGCCAATATTAATTGATTGTGGATTACCATAAATAAATAAAACACGCTGCTTAAGGACTAGCTCACCTTTTATAATTTGTTTAATGAGCGCATCACAAATTTCAATTGGCGCAGTTTCGTTACCGTGTACAGCGCTTGAATAAATTACATCTTTGCTTGTTTTAACAGCAGGTTGAAACTCAATTACACCGGTATCGTGTATATTTACACGAGTTCCATTATCTAAAACAAATTCACCTGCATCTAAATGCCATTCGTTGTCACGACTAAGCGTTAAAAAATCACCTGTTTGTTTTAATTCATTTAAGTAAGATGGATTGGCTGACATGTAATAAGCCCTTTAAAAATAATGTGAGAGTAAACTCTTATGCATATATATGCACAAGGTAGAGGTATAGAAACAAAAACGGCTGAATTAATCAGCCGTTTTAAATAGTTTAAGCAGTGTTAGCTGATCACAGAATCGACTAACTTTTTAGCTTCTTTTTCAAGTAACGCTAAATGCTCTTCACCTTTAAATGATTCAAGGTATATTTTATAAATATCTTCAGTACCTGATGGACGCGCTGCAAACCAGCCATTTTCAGTGACCACTTTTAAACCACCAATTGCCGCATCGTTACCTGGTGCATGAGTCAGTTTTTGCAAAATAGGTTCGCCAGCAAGTGTATCTGCTTTAACATCAGAAGCACTCAATGCTTTTAAACGTGACTTTTGGCCGCTTGTGGCTGGTGCATCTAGGCGTTTATAAATTGGAGAGCCAAACTCTTGTTCTAATTCTTTATAAAGCGTTGATGGTGTTTTACCTGTTACAGCTAATATTTCTGCAGCGAGTAAACCCATAATAAAGCCATCTTTGTCTGTACACCATACAGAGCCATCAAAACGTAAAAATGCAGCACCTGCGCTTTCTTCGCCACCAAAGGCAAGCTTACCTTTGCTTAAACCTTCAACAAACCATTTAAAGCCTACGGGTACTTCTTTAACTTTACGGTTGTTACGAGCAGCTACTTTATCGATCATTGAACTAGAAACGAGTGTTTTACCAATTTCTACTGTTTCATTCCAATCACGGTGTTTAAGTAAGTAATCAATTGCCACTGCTAAAAAGTGGTTTGGATTCATTAAACCATCTGGCGTTACAATACCGTGACGATCGTAGTCAGGGTCGTTACCAATAGACACATCAAAATCATCTTTTAGCGCAATAAGGTTCGCCATTGAATAAGGCGATGAGCAATCCATACGAATTTTGCCATCTTTATCAAGTGGCATAAAAGCAAAACGAGGATCAACAACATCATTAACGACGGTTAAATCTAAATTATATTTTTTTGCAATAACTGGCCAAAAATTGATGCCTGAACCACCTAATGGATCAATACCAATTTTAATACCTGCATCGCTAATTGCTTTTAAATTAACGATATTTGCTAAATCATCAATGTATGGCGTCATTAAATCTTCGTAGCGGATAAAACCAGAACGCGATGCTTTAGCAAATGGGAATAACTCAACTTCAACTAAATCTTCTAATAAAAGTTGATTAGCTCTGTCTTCAATCCATTTAGTAACGTCGGTATCAGCAGGTCCGCCATTAGGTGGGTTGTATTTAAAGCCACCATCTTCAGGAGGGTTATGCGAAGGCGTAACAACAATCCCGTCTGCAAGCTCATTTGGGTGTAGCTTGTTATGGCTAACTATGGCGTGGCTGATAACTGGCGTTGGTGTAAAGTCACCGTTTTCTTGCGTTATCACTTGCACTTCGTTAGCAACTAAAACTTCAATAGCTGAATTAAATGCAGCTTCACTCAAAGCGTGTGTGTCTTTACCTAAAAATAACGGACCAAAAATATCATTTTGTTTTCTGTAATCACAAATAGCTTGAGTAATGGCTAAAATATGAGACTCGTTAAATTTAACATCGTAAGAACAACCACGGTGGCCTGATGTACCAAAGGCAACACAATGCTCTGGATTTTGTTCAAGATCAGGTTCGTTTAAGTAATACGCAGATACTAATTTAGGTACGTTAACCAGTGCCGATTGTGGAGCAGTTTTGCCTGCGCCTGAATGAATAGCCATTATATTTCCTTACAGGTAATCGCGAATTTTTTCAGCTTGCTCTGCACTATAACCAAGGCAAAGAGCCACTTCATGAAGCATCATTTTTTTACGTGTAGTATTAGAATTCGTCATAACCCAGTATTCGCTATCGGTTATGTTTTTTGGATTCATGCTACTGCCGCTATTGACCAAATCTTCTTTACTGGTAGCAAAATAAACACGGTCACGGCCTTTTATATCTAATACAGCCGAAAAATCAGTTTTATGTGTGCGGTAAAATGCACTTAAAATAAACAAAAAGCGTCCAACAACGCCCTTTTGCATTGCCAGCTCTTCTTTATTTAATACATTAAAAACATTATCGCTTTTTTGCTTCACGGGTGCGTGAGCTACAGGCGTTTGTTTTTTTGAAGTCTCAGCAGCAGATGGCTCTGAGCTTTTTAATGTGGCGGTAGACGTAGTCGCAGTTTGATTGTTTTGAGTTAGTTCTACGTTTGTGGTTTGAATTTTTTCGCCGCTCAGATTTAATAAACGACGTAAAATAGTGGATGCACTTTCACCAATACTTTGAGTATTGCTTGCAATATATTGATATAACTCGTCGTCTATGTCGATTTGTTTCATGTTCTTCCTGTCATTACGGGTCACATTTTTTCTCCCGTGTGATTATACCCAAACCAATCAAAAATGCGAGTTACAACAAGCACTCCCATAAACATATTAATATTTACCTAATTGGTGTTGATTTAACGCCCAAAAGCCCAATTTGGTAAATAGTGACTGTATTTTTTGCTTTTTAGCGCAATGCTCGGCAAACTATGCGAAATTTTAGGAGGCTGGTATGCAGTTAAATTACAAGCAACAAGGGCAAGGTCCTAATGTTGTTTTGATCCACGGACTTTTTGGATCATTAGAAAACCTAAATGTAATCGCAAAACCATTAAGTGAACACTTTAATGTTATTAACGTTGATTTACGCAACCACGGGCTTTCTCCTCATAGTGATGAAATGAACTACCCTGCAATGGCTCAAGATATTGTCGAGTTATTAGCACATTTAAACATAGATAAAGCTCATTTAGTTGGTCACTCTATGGGTGGGAAAGTCGCAATGGAATTAGCACTAACACACCCTGAACTGGTAAATAAATTGGTTGTACTTGATATTGCACCTGTTAGTTACCCTGCTCGCCACACAAAAATATTACAAGCATTAAAAGCAGTTTCAACGCAGTCAATAGACGATAGAAAGCAAGCTGATGCAATTATGCAGCCTTATATTGAAGAGCTGGGGGTTCGACAGTTTTTACTTAAGAGCCTCGCTAAAAATGAAGAAGGTCATTTTGCATGGCGATTTAACTTAAATGTGCTTGATGAAAAATATTCGACAATCACATCCAATGTTAATGAAAACAATTCTTGTTTATGCGATACTCTTTTCATTAAAGGTAATGATTCTGACTATATATTGCCTGAGCATCGTACTGCAATTACAGCACGCTTTAAAAACACCAAGGCTAAAATTATTCATGGCGCAGGTCATTGGCTTCATGCTCAAAAGCCTCTTGCTGTTAATAAAGCGATAAATGACTTTTTAACTGCGGTTTAAAGCAATTTTAATCGCGTGTTTTTAATTCAGCGCACTAAATATATGAATATTTATATGCTATAGTACGCGCCGTTTAATTTAAAGGTTATACGTTGATGGTCAGTCAGTTAATTAACGAATTTGATACCCTAGGGTTGTATTTTGGCTTAGCCGGTATTTTCATATTCATCGGCATGGCAATTAAAGACGTACTAAAAAGTGGCAATGTACCAAAGTTCGGACAATACATTGTTTGGGGCGTGCTCTTTTTAGGTTGTTCAGGCTTTATTGCTAAAGGGCTTATTCAAGTATTTTGGCAAGGCGCAGGTGTAGGTTAAGCATGGCGAAGTCAGAAACAGATAGAACTACACTCGATTTATTTGAATACGAAAAACGCCCAGGCAGACCTAAAACCAATCCCCTTTCTCGGGATATGCAGTTAAAGGTAAATAAACGTAATCAAATAAAAAGAGATAAAGCACGTGGTTTAAAGCGTGTTGAATTTAAAGTTTCATCGCAGTTATATCAAGCATTGAGTGATATGGCAGATGCACAAAATATTAGCCGTAGTGCGCTGATTGAAACGATTTTACAAGAAAGATTGGCTATTGATACATAAAAGGTTTTAAATCCATGGCAAGTGTAGGCATTTTTTTCGGAAGTGACACAGGTAACACAGAACACGTAGCAAAAATGATCCAAAAAGAATTGGGTAAAAAGCTAGTGGCTGTTCATGATATTGCAAAAAGCTCTAAAGAAGAGATTGCTGAATTTGATTTAATCTTATTCGGTATCCCTACTTGGTACTACGGTGAAGCTCAATGTGACTGGGATGACTTTTTTCCAGAACTTGAGGAAGTAGACTTTGAAGGTAAACTTGTTGCTATTTTTGGTTGTGGTGACCAAGAAGATTACGCTGAGTACTTTTTAGATGCAATGGGCATGATCAACGATATTGTTACTGAACGTGGCGCTATTGTTGTGGGCCATTGGCCAAGTGAAAGCTATGACTTTGAAGCATCTAAAGGAATGGCTGATGATAAGCACTTTGTAGGTTTGGGTATCGACGAAGACCGTCAACCAGAGCTTACAGAACAACGTGTTAAAGCATGGTCTGCTCAAGTATATGAAGAAATGTGTTTAAGTGAATTAGCTGACTAATTTACTGCATATATCGCTAGCTGTTTAATAATTATCAAACAGTTAGCGTTTTAAGCTTTAGAGGCAATATAAATCAATTGTTCTTTGCACTTAACGCTTAGGCACGTTATCCTGTTTGTTGCTAATGTGTCGTGTACATCTTTGCAAGATGTCTAGTATAACCAAATAAAATTGAGACAGATTTAATGACTGATCATAACTTGGAACTTAAAAAAGCCGGTTTAAAAGTAACTTTACCGCGTATTAAAATATTAGAGATTTTACAATCTCCAGATAACCAACACATCAGTGCTGAAGATGTTTACAAAATTCTTTTGGATCTAGGTGAAGAAATTGGTCTTGCAACTGTATACCGCGTACTTAACCAATTTGATGATGCGGGTATTGTAAGCCGTCATCACTTTGAAGGCGGAAAATCAGTATTTGAACTTTCTGGAAGCACTCACCACGATCATTTAGTATGTTTGAAATGTGGCAAAGTAGTAGAGTTTGAAGATGACATGATTGAGCGTCGTCAACTAGAAATTGCTGAAGAAAATGGTATTACTCTTACAAATCATTCATTGTATTTATACGGTGAGTGTAATGATAAAGCAGCGTGTAAAGAATTTAGCGACGCTAACAGCTAATACCGCTTTTATAAGCAATAAAAAAACCTGCTAAGTGCAGGTTTTTTTGTGCCTAAAAGACGATAATATTGAATATACCCAGTAAATCCTGGGTATATTTTAAGTATTACTTATTGAGTTTTAGACCATGAATCGCGAAGACCCACTGTTTGATTAAATACAACGTTCTCTGATTTAGAATCACGAGAGAAATAACCCGTACGCTCAAACTGAAAGCCCTGCTCTGCTCGTGAATTAGCAAGCGATGGTTCTAATTTAGCATTAGGTAAAACAACCAGTGACTCTGGGTTTAGCGTAGTTTCAAATTCCTCTGCAGCTGCTGGATTTGGTACACTAAACAAACGGTCGTATAAACGAACTTCTGCAGTAATAGACTCTGGTGCTGAAACCCAATGAATAACACCTTTTACTTTACGACCGTCACTTGGGTTTTTACCAAGTGTTTCGCTGTCGTAAGTACAGAAAATAGTTGTGATTTCGCCATTTCCGTCTTTTTCAACACGCTGCGCTTTAATAACATAAGCACCACGTAAGCGTACTTCTTTATCAAGTACTAAACGTTTGAATTTATTATTCGCTTCTTCTTTAAAGTCTTCTCGTTCAATATAGATTTCACGAGTAAATGGAACATCACGACGCCCCATTTCTTCTTTATTTGGGTGATTAGCCACTGATAAAGTTTCAACTTTATCTGCATCGTAATTTTCAATAACGATTTTAACAGGATCGAGTACAGCCATTGCACGTGGTGCATTTTCGTTTAAGTCTTCACGGATACAGGCTTCAAGCATGCCCATTTCAACCATATTCTCTTGTTTTGTTACACCAATACGCAAACAAAATTCACGAATTGAACCTGGTGTATAACCACGACGACGTAAACCTGCAATAGTAGGCATACGAGGGTCATCCCACCCTTCTACATAGTTATTTACTACTAAATCATTTAGCTTACGCTTTGACATAATAGTGTATTCAAGATTTAAGCGCGAAAACTCAATTTGCTGTGGGTGACACTCTAAACTAATGTTATCAAGTACCCAGTCGTATAAACGACGGTTATCTTGAAACTCTAATGTACATAATGAATGTGTAATACCTTCAAGCGCATCAGAAATACAGTGAGTGAAGTCATACATTGGGTAAATGCACCACTTGTCAGCTGTTTGATGATGATGAGCAAAACGTACACGGTAAATAATTGGATCGCGAAGCACCATAAATGAGCTTGCCATATCAATTTTAGCACGCAGTACACATTCACCTTCTTTGAATTCGCCAGCGCGCATTTTTTCAAATAACGCTAGATTTTCTTCAACTGAAGTATCTCTATAAGGACTGTTTTTACCTGGCTCTTTTAATGTACCGCGGTACTGTCTTGCTTCGTCTGCAGTTAAAAAACAAACGTACGCTAAGCCTTTTTCAATAAGCTCTACTGCGTAACCATATAAAGTATCAAAATAGTTAGAAGAATACTTTATGTCGCCATCCCAATTAAAGCCTAACCACTGTACATCCTCTTTAATAGAGTTAACGTAGTTAATGTCTTCTTTTTCAGGGTTTGTATCGTCAAAACGTAGGTTACATAAACCGTTGTAGTCTTTTGCGATACCAAAATTCAAACAAATTGATTTGGCATGGCCAATATGTAAAAAACCATTTGGTTCAGGTGGAAAACGTGTATGCGTTGTCGCATGTTTGCCACTTGCTAAGTCTTCATCAATTCGGGTTCTAATAAAGTTACTTGGGCGATTCTCAATTTCCGCCATAGGAGTGTGATCCTCTAAATATTACGTAATAACAAAACTAATGCATTATTACAAAAACATACACTAACATACAGCAATAGATTAAGGTTTATTTTAGATATTGATTAACTTTAATCCACTTGTTCAATTGTTTATGAATAAAATTTGTTTAAACGCAACATTTAGGTCATCAAAGCCAATTATAGTAACTAAATAACCTACTTTATAAGAATTCTAAGATGGCGACACTTAATCAACACCGTATATATATTCCAACTAATGCACGCGCTAACCACTATTTATTGGCTGAAATAATACCTAATGAAGCATTTTATAATAGCTTTAGCACTATAAACTGTTGCTACGAGCGTATTGCGCGTCAATTATTTGCATGTTGTGATGAGTATGAACTGCATAATGTACATTTATTAGCAAACGATAAACTACCGGTTGTACGCTTTCATGATGAGTTATATCAACTAGAAACCGACAAGCAGATGTTGTTTTTTTATAATCCTCGTTATCACGAGGCACATAAAATTTATTACTCACCAGATATAAAAAGTAAGAAAATACGTTTCTTGTTTTTAGCCACGGGTGAAGACTTACGTGCAAACTCCGCTTTGTTTCACAATAGAGTGCAAAAAGTATTAAACTTACTCCAAGAACAGTTATTTATAAATCAGCCCCAATTTAAACTTCGCGATCACCAACATCTAACTTACGATTTATTTGCTAAAGATAAGGGAAATAAAGAGAGTTATGGATATAAACTCAGGAGCCTCTACCCTCGTTATCAATCAAGGCAATGTAATATTCCTAGTGACTATGCTGAAATGACTTACGCAACATTTACCATTGCGGTTTCTCGGGCCATCAAAACACAGTTTCAAACAATGGTGAACAATAACGATGTGGAAAAGTTTTATGATTACTTTGCAGATAGTTTTAAACGCGCATGTGAACAAAATAAACTGACACACGGTGCAATGGTAGCTAATGGCGCAATACCCATTGTCCGAAACAGTAAAATAGATAAAAATGAAGGTAATGCAGAGTTACAAAAGTTGAGCTTTGATGTTGAATCAAATGAAAATCAAATTAAGTATTTTTATGAAGCAACAAAATTAGTAGAAACAATACATTTTGTTATTGTCGCAACGCAGCAGGATAAACATGAAATTGGTTATGGCCGCTTTATGAACCAAGTAGAGAAAACAATTCATGCATTATGTAACGAGCTGGCCATAAATAAGCAACGACAAGATTTGTCTGTACGCTTTTTTCAGCATATTAGTTATCCGTTCTAAATTTACCTCAATAACAAAAAGGCCCGCATAAGCGGGCCTTTTCAGAGGAAACAAGCAATTACCAGCCTGTTTTCTCTTTAAGTGCTTTACCGATTTCAGCAAGTGAACGTACAGTTTTTACGCCCGCAGCTTCTAATGCAGCAAATTTCTCATCAGCAGTACCTTTACCGCCTGCGATGATTGCGCCAGCGTGACCCATACGCTTACCTTCTGGTGCAGTAACACCAGCAATGTAAGATACTACAGGTTTAGTTACGTTAGCTTTGATGTACTCTGCAGCTTCTTCTTCTGCAGTACCACCAATTTCACCAATCATTACGATTGCTTCAGTTTGTGGATCTTTTTCGAACATTTCTAAAACGTCGATAAAGTTAGTACCTGGGATTGGATCACCACCAATACCAACACACGTAGACTGACCAAAACCAGCATCAGTAGTTTGCTTAACCGCTTCGTACGTTAAAGTACCAGAGCGAGAAACAATACCTACTTTACCAGGTTTGTGGATGTGACCAGGCATGATACCAATCTTAGTCTCACCAGGAGTAATAACACCTGGACAGTTAGGACCGATCATACGAGTACCTGTTTGATCTAGTTTAACTTTTACGTCAACCATATCAAGCGTAGGGATACCTTCAGTGATACAAACAATCAGCTCGATGCCAGCATCGATAGCTTCTAAGATTGCATCTTTACAGAAAGGAGCTGGTACGTAGATAACTGAAGCAGTTGCGCCAGTTTCTTGAACAGCATCACGAACTGTGTTGAATACAGGAAGACCAAGGTGCGTTTGACCGCCTTTACCTGGGCTTACACCACCAACCATTTGTGTACCGTACTCAAGCGCTTGCTCTGAGTGGAAAGTACCTTGGCCACCAGTGAAACCTTGACAGATAACTTTTGTATCTTTATTGATTAATACAGACATTATTTGCCCTCCGCAGCAGCAACAACTTTCTCAGCAGCGTCTGTTAGTGATTCAGCAGCAATGATATCTAGACCTGAGTTCTTAAGAACTTCACGACCTAATTCAGCATTAGTACCTTCTAAACGTACAACTACAGGTACATTTACGCCAACTTCTTTAACTGCGCCAATGATACCTTCAGCAATCATGTCACAACGTACGATACCGCCAAAGATGTTTACTAAAACAGCTTTAACATTGTCGTCAGAAAGGATGATTTTGAATGCTTCAGAAACACGTTCTTTAGTCGCGCCGCCGCCAACATCTAAGAAGTTAGCCGGTTTGCCGCCGTGTAGGTTTACGATGTCCATAGTACCCATTGCTAGGCCTGCACCGTTAACCATACAACCTACATTGCCATCTAGAGCAACGTAGTTGAGCTCGAAGCTTGCTGCGTGTGCTTCACGTGCATCCTCTTGAGATGGATCGTGGAACTCACGGATTTTAGGCTGACGGTAAAGTGCATTACCATCAATACCGATTTTTCCGTCAAGACAGTGAAGGTTACCTTCGTCTGTAATTACTAACGGGTTGATCTCAAGTAGTGCGAAATCAAAATCAGTAAACATGTTACCAAGACCCATAAAGATCTTAACAAACTGCTTCATTTGTACTGGGTTAAGACCCAATTTAAAGCCTAGTTCACGTGCTTGGTAAGCTTGAGGGCCCACTAATGGATCAATTTCAGCTTTGTGGATAAGCTCTGGTGTTTCTTCTGCAACAGTTTCAATTTCAACGCCGCCTTCAGTAGACGCCATGAAAACTACTTTGCGAGATGCACGGTCAACTACTGCACCTAGGTACAATTCGTTAGCAATGTCAGTACAGCTTTCAACTAAAATTTTAGCTACTGGCTGGCCTTTCTCGTCTGTTTGGTAAGTAACTAGGTTTTTACCCAACCAGTTAGCTGCAAACGCTTTTACTTCGTCGATAGTTTTTACTAGCTTTACACCGCCAGCTTTACCGCGTCCACCTGCGTGAACCTGAGTTTTAACAACCCACATATCACCGCCGATTTTTTCAGCAGCTGCTGCAGCTTCTTCAGGTGTATCGCAAGCGAAACCCTGAGAAACTGGTAAACCATATTCGGCAAAAAGTTGTTTTGCCTGATACTCATGCAAATTCATGATGCTTTATCCAATTTTTTATACTAAAAGAGCTGAATATTTTTTCAAATAAACAACTATCCCAAATTGCGCACCTAGTATAGATCCCAAGGCTTAACATGAAAACCCCAGTAAGACCAAAGGCGCAAAAAAAAAGCTGTGAATGTTCATTCACAGCTTACATTTCATACAACTAGATTAAACATCTAGCAATAAGCGAGTTGGATCTTCAAGTAACTCTTTAATAGTCACTAAGAAACCAACAGATTCTTTACCATCAATGATACGGTGGTCATAAGAAAGTGCTAAATACATCATAGGAAGTATTTCTACTTTACCATTTACAGCCATCGGACGGTCTTGGATTTTATGCATACCTAAAATTGAAGACTGTGGCAAGTTAATGATAGGTGTAGATAGTAATGAACCAAATACGCCGCCATTAGTAATAGTGAAATTACCACCGGTCATATCTGCAAGCGTTAGCTTACCATCACGACCTTTAAGTGCTAATTCGCGAATACCCTTTTCGATTTCAGCAACAGATAGTTTGTCACAATCTTTAAGTACTGGAGTAACTAAACCACGTGGAGTAGATACTGCAATGCTGATATCAAAATAGTTATGGTAAACAATATCGTCACCATCAATTGATGCATTAACATCTGGGAAGCGTTTAAGTGCTTCAGTTACCGCTTTCACGTAGAAAGACATGAAACCTAAACGAATGCCATGACGCTTTTCAAATACTTCTTGGTACTGCTTACGAAGGCTCATGATTGGTTCCATGTTCACTTCGTTGAATGTTGTTAACATTGCAGTTGAATTTTTAGCTTCAAGAAGACGTGTAGCAATCGTTTTACGTAGGCGAGTCATAGGAACACGTTTTTGAGTACGATCGCCCATCGGTGCTGCAGGAGCTGAAGCTTCTGCTTTTTTAGCCGCTGGCGCTGGTGCTTTTAAGAACGTATCAACGTCTTCTTTAGTTACACGGCCATTTTTACCCGTGCCGTTAATTTTAGAAGCGTCTAAGCCTTTCTCAGCAATTAAACGACGAACTGATGGTGTTAACACATCTGAACTTTCGCTAGAATCTGCTGCTAGCGTTTCGTCTGCTTTTGCAGCTGGAGCCGCTGGTGCACCGCCTGCTTTAACCGAACCAATTACTTGCTCGCCTAGTACAGTATCGCCTTCGTTGTGAATGATATCACCCATGATGCCATCTTCTTGAGCTACTACTTCAAGAACAACTTTATCTGTTTCAATATCTACCAAGTTTTGGTCGCGTGTTACAGCGTCACCTGGTTGTACATGCCATGTAGCAATTGTTGCGTCTGCAACTGATTCTGGAAGTACAGGTACTTTAATGTCCACTTCTTTACCTTCTGATGCTGGTGCTGATTGCGCCGCTGGCGCGTCTTCTGATTTAGCTGGTGCTGATTCTTCTTTAGATGAACCTTCACTTTCTGGCGCTGCATCAGCATCACCAAGTAAACCCATAACTTGATCGCCAAGTACGGTTGCACCTTCTTCTTGTGATATTTCTGTAATTACACCGTCATGCTGTGCAACAACTTCTAAAACCACTTTATCTGTTTCAATGTCTACTAAGTTTTGATCGCGAGTTACTTTGTCGCCAACACTTACATGCCATGTAGCAACGGTAGCATCTGCAACCGACTCAGGAAGAACAGGAACTTTAATTTCTGTGCTCATTGCTTATCCTTTATTTTCTATAGTAAGCGCGTCGGCAACGAGCGCTTGTTGTTCTTTAGTATGTACTGACATGTAACCACACGCTGGTGATGCAGACGCTTTACGTCCTGCATATTTTAATTTAGCACCTTGTGGGATTGCATCAATAAAGTGATGTTGTGAACAGTACCATGCACCTTGGTTTTGTGGTTCTTCTTGACACCATACAAAATCAGTTACGTGTTGGTAACGCTCCATAATTGTTTGCATTTCGTCATGTGGGAACGGATATAACTGCTCAACACGAACAATAGCAATATTATCTTGCTCTAGCTTACGACGCTCTTGTAATAGTTCGTAATAAACTTTACCACTACAAAATACAACGCGTTCAACTTTCTCAGGGTTAATATCATCAACTTCGTCGATCATATTATGGAAAACACCATGCGATAGCTCTTCAAGCGATGAAGTTGCAAGAGGATGACGAAGCAACGACTTAGGCGTCATAACAATCAACGGACGACGTAGTGGTCGAACTGATTGACGACGAAGCATAGCGTAAACTTGTGCAGGAGTAGATGGAACACATACTTGCATGTTGTGATCAGCACATAGTTGTAGGAAACGCTCTAAGCGAGCTGAACTATGCTCTGGACCTTGTCCTTCATAGCCATGTGGTAACAAAATTGTAAGACCACATAAACGGCCCCATTTTTGCTCACCAGAACTTAGGAATTGGTCAAATACAACTTGTGCACCGTTGGCGAAATCACCAAACTGTGCTTCCCAAAGTACTAATGAAGTAGGCTCTGCAGTTGCATAACCGTATTCAAAAGCAACTACAGCTTCTTCAGATAAAACAGAGTCAAATACTTCAAAAGTACCTTGATCTTCGCTTAAGTGCTGTAGAGGTGTATAAGTAGCGCCGTCTGATTGACTGTGAACAACAGCATGACGATGGAAGAATGTACCACGCCCTGAATCCTGACCAGTTAAACGAATGTCAGTGCCTTCAGTTGCAATTGTTGCATAAGCAAGTGTTTCTGCCATACCCCAATCTAGAGGTTTCTCACCAGAAGCCATTAATTTACGATCATCGTAAATCTTTTTAACGCGTGACTGTGCTTTATATTGCTCTGGGTAAGAAGCGATTTTCTCACCGAGTGCTTTGAGCTCTTCAACAGGTACGCTGGCATCGTAATCAACATCCCATTCATGGCCAACATACTTTGCCCAATCTGAAGAATGCGATGTCTCTGGTTGTATTTCTGAAACAACACAGTTGCCTTCGTCTAATGCATTACGGTACTCATCAGCAAGTGCTTTTATTTCTTGTTCAGAAAAAGAGCCTTCAGCTATAAGTTGGTCTGCGTATATTAAACGTGGAACTGGGTGTTTTTTAATTTTTTGGTACATAACAGGCTGAGTTGCATTAGGCTCATCAGCTTCATTGTGACCATGGCGACGGTAACATACTAAATCGATTACTACGTCACGTTTAAACTGGTTTCTGAAATCAAGTGCAATTTGAGTAACAAATGCAACTGCTTCAGGGTCATCAGAGTTAACATGGAAGATAGGTGACTGAACCATTTTAGCAATGTCAGTACAGTAATCAGTAGAGCGTACATCGTCTTGTTTTGATGTAGTAAAACCAACTTGGTTATTTACAACAATACGAATACTACCACCACAACTAAACGCGTTAGTTTGTGATAAGTTAAACGTTTCTTGTACAACACCTTGGCCAGTAACCGCAGAATCACCATGAATTGTAATTGGTAAAGCTTTAATACCAGAACTGTCACCTAAGCGGTCAAGACGAGCACGTACTGAGCCCATAACAACTGGATTTACAATTTCAAGATGAGACGGGTTAAACGCAAGCGCCATATGAACATTGCCACCTTTAGTAGCAAAGTCAGATGAATAACCCATGTGGTATTTAACATCGCCAGAACTTAATGTTTCTTTATGTTTACCAGCAAACTCATCAAATAATTCTGATGGATTTTTACCAAGTACATTTACAAGAACATTTAAACGACCACGGTGAGCCATACCAATAACAGCTTCTTGTTGGCCGCTTTCACCAGCGCGGTGAATAAGCTCTTTTAACATTGGAACTAACGCATCGCCACCTTCAAGTGAGAAACGCTTAGCACCTGGGAACTTAGCCCCTAAATATTTTTCAAGTCCGTCAGCAGCAGTTAATCCTTTTAGGATACGCAGCTTTTCGTCTTTTTCGAATTTTGGCCTAGACTGGACAGATTCTAAACGCTGTTGTAACCAACGCTTTTCCTCTGTTGATGTGATGTGCATATACTCAGCGCCAATTGAACCACAATATGTAGTTTTTAGTGCTTGGTATAGTTCACCTAAAGGCATAGTATCGCGGCCTACGGCAAACGATCCTACGTTAAACTCGCGGTCAAAATCACTTGAAGATAAGTCGTGGTACTCTAGCTCTAAATCTCGTACACGCTCTCGTTGCCAAATACCTAATGGATCTAGGTTTGCATTTTGGTGTCCACGAAAACGGAAAGCATTAATAAGTTGTAGAACTTTAACCTGTTTAAGGTCACCGCCACTACCCTCTGCTACCACTACTTCTCTATGCTTGTTTTTTGCAAGCTGTGCAAACTGCGTTCGAACTTCTGAATGTTTTACTTCAACATCCACACCATCAACTTTAGGTAATTGTTCGAACACTTCTCGCCATTCATCTGGCACAGAAGTCGCATCGTCTAAATACGCTTCATAAAGCTCTTCTACATAAGCAACGTTGCCGCCGTTTAAATGTGAAGATTCTAGCCATGCCTTCATCACACCTTCGTGCATTTATAAGCCCTTTTCTTTAGCGCAGAAATTAATAGTTATCATAACAAGATGGCTAATAATCTGTATTAGCCATCTTACGTTTACTAAGTAATCAAACCGCTCGGTTTAATAACATAGATTTGATTTGCCCAATTGCTTTAGTCGGGTTAAGACCCTTAGGACAAACGCTAACACAGTTCATGATACTGTGGCAACGGAACACACTGAACGCATCGTCTAAATCCGCTAAACGTTCTTCAGTTGCTGTATCTCGGCTATCAGCTAAGAAACGGTAAGCGTGAAGAAGGCCTGCTGGACCAATGAACTTGTCTGGATTCCACCAGAACGAAGGACACGATGTCGAACAACATGCACACAAAATACACTCATATAGCCCATCTAATTTATCACGTTCTTCAATAGATTGAAGACGCTCGCCTGCTGCAGGCTGATCATTAATTAAATAAGGTTTAACTTTTTCGTACTGAGTGTAGAACTGACTCATGTCAATAACAAGGTCACGAACCACAGGTAAGCCTGGTAACGGACGTACTACAATTTTACCTTTGCCATTTTTTTGTAGCGTAGATAAAGGAGTAATACATGCTAAACCATTTTTACCATTCATGTTAACACCATCAGATCCACACACACCTTCACGGCATGAACGACGAAAAGATAGTGTAGGATCTTGTTCTTTTAAAAGAATAAGTGCATCTAACACCATCATGTCGTGACCTTCCTCTGTTTGCAAGGTGTATTCTTGCATACGAGGAGCGTTGTCAACATCTGGATTATAACGATAAACTGAAAATTGTACTTGTGCCATCGTCTATCTCCTAGTAAACACGTGCTTTAGGTGGGAAAGCTTCACGCGTTTTAGGCGCATAGTTTACATCACGCTTACTCATTTCATCCGTTACAGGATTGAATACTGAGTGACATAACCAGTTTTCGTCATCACGATCTGGGTAGTCAAAGCGAGAATGTGCACCACGGCTTTCTGTACGGAAGTTTGCAGCTACTGCAGTTGAGTAAGCTGTTTCCATTAAGTTATCTAGTTCAAGACATTCGATACGCTGCGTATTGAAGTCTGATGATTTATCATCAAGACGAGCATGTTGCAGACGTTCACGAATTTCTTTAAGTTCTTGAAGACCTGAAGCCATTGAATCGCCTTCACGGAATACCGAGAAGTTAAGCTGCATACATTGCTGTAGGTCTTTTTTGATTTGAACTGGATCTTCACCTTGGCCAGCCGTTGAATTTTCCCAACGGTTGTAACGTGCAAGAGACGCTTCTAAATCTGACTCTGAAGCCGCTTTTGATACTTCAACATCTTTAAGGTATTTACCTAAGAAGTTACCAGCAGCACGGCCAAATACAACTAAATCTAGTAATGAGTTACCACCAAGGCGGTTTGCACCGTGTACAGATACACATGCAATCTCACCAACAGCAAATAAACCTTCAACTACTTTTTCGTTGCCTTGAGCATCGATTTGTAGTGCTTGTCCATTTACGTTAGTAGGAACACCACCCATCATGTAATGACAAGTAGGAATTACTGGAATTGGCTCTTTAGCTGGATCAACGTGAGCGAAAGTTTTAGCTAGGTCACATACGCCAGGAAGACGTAGGTTAAGCGTTTCTTCACCTAAATGGTCAAGTTTCAGCTTGATATGAGGACCCCAAGGACCATCACAACCACGACCTTCACGGATTTCAGTCATCATTGAACGCGCAACAACATCGCGAGACGCTAAGTCTTTTGCGTTTGGTGCGTAACGTTCCATGAAGCGCTCGCCATCTTTATTTAAAAGATAACCGCCTTCACCACGACAACCTTCAGTTACTAGCGTACCAGCACCTGCAATACCCGTTGGGTGGAACTGCCACATTTCCATGTCTTGCATAGAAATACCAGCGCGTGTTGCCATACCAACACCGTCACCGGTGTTAATGTGAGCATTTGTTGTTGATGCGAATATGCGACCTGCACCACCAGTGGCTAATACAACTGCTTTAGATTTGAAGAAAGTGATTTCACCTGTTTCAATCTCAATTGCTGTACACCCTACTACATCGCCATTGTCGTTTTTAACTAAGTCAAGTGCATACCACTCAGAGAATACATTTGTTTTGTTTTTAACGTTTTGTTGATATAGAAGATGAAGTAAAGCATGACCAGTACGGTCAGCTGCAGCAGCAGTACGTGCGGCTTGTTCACCACCAAAGTTTTTCGATTGACCACCGAAAGGACGTTGGTAAACACGGCCATTTTCAAAACGAGAAAATGGTAGTCCCATGTTTTCTAATTCAGTAATAGCTTCTGGGCCAGTTTGACACATGTATTCAATAGCGTCTTGGTCGCCGATAAAATCGGAACCCTTAACGGTATCGTACATATGCCATTCCCAGTTGTCTTCGTGTGAATTACCAAGAGCTACTGTAATACCACCTTGAGCAGATACAGTGTGTGAGCGCGTTGGAAATACTTTAGATATTAATGCACACGTTTTGCCAGATTCTGTAATTGCTAAAGCAGCGCGCATACCAGCACCACCTGCACCAATTACTACGGCGTCAAATTCACGAACAGAATATTTCACTTAAACACCCCATAATACAATTAGACCAATAGCTACGTAAGCAACGGCCATTAGGTTTAAAACAAAACCTAAAACAGCACGCAACTTCGAACACTTAACATAGTCTGTAAGAACTTGCCAAAGGCCAATGCGGGTATGAACCATAATGCAAATAAGGGTAATTAAAGTAAACCCTTTCATTGCTAGGTTAGAGAAGAGGCCTGTCCAGGCTTCGAAAGTGACTTCTGGCGTCGCTAAAAAATAGCCGATAATAAAAATCGCGTACGCGCTGATTATTAATGCCGTGGTACGTAAAGATACGAAATCTTGTACACCATCACGTTTTAGAGTTGCTTGATTTAAAACCATATCCACACCCCTGCCAATACGGCAAACACAACACCAAGAGCCATTGATACTTTAGCGCTGAGATTACCTGATTCAAGTTCTTCCCAATGTCCCATATCCATAATCATATGACGGATGCCACCAATAAGGTGATAACCTAATACAGAAACAGTGCCCCAAGCTATAAATTTGGCAATGAATCCGTTAAACAGACCCTTGACGAATTCAAAACCTTCAGCTGAAGAGAGAGACTCAGACCAAGCCCAAATGACAAACGTTAAAGCAAAAAACAATGCAACACCGGTGACGCGGTGAAAAATTGAAGCTTTAGCCGTTGCCGGCATAGATATAGTTGTTAGATCTAGATTTACAGGTCTTTGCTTTTTCACAGTTACTTGCCCATCTTAGCTCACAGTGGAGCTCATCTACTTGTTTTTCTAAAAACCCACCAAATATTACTGATGGAACTATCAGAATAAACATATCAAAATAGTTAAAGTTCACAAAACAGTAAATTTTAAGCTGTTAAGAATATGTTTACCCAAATACAATACGGTTTAAAACCACCGTTAGTATATATACCCACAGGACTTTTTACAATTCTTGTTTATTTAGAGATGTTTGCGAATTAGCCAATAGTATTATATTTAATTAATACCGAATATTTATTATACATATATGCATAATGTTTATAAAAATTGACTTTAACCCCCTCTTTCACGTTAAAATGCGAAGATGTGCTTAAAACAGATTTCAGAACTTTAAAATCTAAAAATCAGAATAGATATCTTAATAGGAGATACATAGCGATGGCAGATAAAAAAGCCACAGTCCATATTGATGGACTAGATCCAATCGAACTTCCAATTTATCAAGGCACTGCTGGCCAAGATGTAATCGACGTACGTACGTTAGGTTCACATGGTCACTTTACTTATGACCCAGGTTTCATGTCGACTGGTTCTTGTGAATCTGCAATCACCTATATTGATGGTGGTAAAGGTGTACTACTTCACCGTGGTTACCCAATTGAGCAATTAGCTGAAGATTCTAACTATATTGAGCTTTGCTACTTACTTTTAAATGGTGAGTTACCTTCTAAAGAACAATATGAAGTTTTTAAGAATGAAATCACTACAAGCACTATGCTTGACGAGAAAATTGCTAACTTTTTCCAAGGTTTCCGCTTTGACGCTCACCCAATGGCAATGCTTTGTGGCGTAGTGGGTGCATTATCATCTTTTTATCATGAAGACCTTGATATTACTGATGCAGAACAACGTAAAACAAGTGCAGTTAAGCTAGTTGCTAAGTTACCAACTATTGCTGCAATGGCTTATAAAACAAACATCGGCCAACCGTTTGTATACCCACGTAACGATTTAAGCTACGCAGAAAACTTCTTACACATGATGTTCTCTGTACCTGCTGAAGAATATAAAGTTAACCCTGTAACTGCTAAAGCTATGGATAAAATCTTTATGCTTCATGCAGATCATGAGCAAAATGCATCGACTTCAACAGTTCGTCTTGCTGGTTCATCAGGTGCTAACCCGTATGCATGTATTGCAGCTGGTATTGCTTCTTTATGGGGACCTGCTCACGGCGGCGCTAACGAAGCATGTTTAAACATGTTAGAAGAGATTGGCTCTGTGGATCGTATTGATGAATACGTTGCTAAAGCTAAAGACAAAGCTGACCCATTCCGCCTTATGGGCTTTGGTCACCGCGTTTACAAAAACTTCGACCCACGTGCTACAGTAATGCGTCAAACGTGTCATGAAGTTTTAGCTGAGCTTAATATCCAAGATCCACTTCTTGATATTGCTATGAAGCTTGAGCAAATTGCCCTTGAAGACCCGTACTTTGTAGAGAAGAAATTATACCCTAACGTAGATTTCTACTCTGGTATTATCTTAAAAGCGATTGGTATTCCAACAAGCATGTTCACTGTAATCTTTGCAATGGCACGTACTGTTGGTTGGATCACTCACTGGGATGAGATGCTATCTCAACCTGGTCATAAGATCAGCCGTCCTCGTCAACTTTATACTGGTTACACTCAACGTGACTACGTATCAACTGACAAGCGTTAATTAACGTTGGTTAGTTTAAAAAGGCCGCATTTTGCGGCCTTTTTTATTAACAACACTTGAGAATTATCATAAACCGATTACAATTCCTGCCTTAAAAACACTATGTAGATGAGCCATGCTTGCTTTAAAGTTTGATATAAATAAAATTAGAAACGACTTCCCAACATTAAATCAAACAATAAACGGCTGCCCGCTTGTTTATTTAGACTCAGCAGCAACCTCACAAAAGCCTCAATCAGTTATAGATACAATTACTGAGTTTTATACGTCTCAAAATGCTAATGTACACCGTGGACGCCATACACTTAGCGAGCAAGCAACTTATTCATATGAACAAGTACGGGATAAAACTGCAGAGTATTTCAATGTATTTAGTAAAGAGATTGTATGGACTAAAGGCGCTACAGAAGCCATTAACTTGGTCGCTAACGGATTAAAAAAGCGCTTAAATGAAAGTCATACCATAATGATATCTCCGCTTGAGCATCATGCAAACATAGTGCCTTGGCAAATAGTGAGTCAACAAACGGGTGCTAAATTAATAGCGCTTCCACTAAATAAAAATGGCACGCTGAACACCAAAGAATGCTGTAAATTTATAAAAGAAACAAAACCTGCCCTATTAGCTATTACACAAGCATCTAACACACTGGGTAATATAACCGATTTAAAACCACTAATTAGAGCTGCAAAAGACGTCAATTCTCTTGTTCTAGTGGATGGTGCACAAGGTGCACTGCATTTAAAACCCGATTTACGTGAATTAAACTGTGACTTTTATGTCTGCTCAAGCCATAAAATGCTCGGCCCAACAGGATTAGGTGTGCTTTATGGTCGATATGAGCAATTAAATACCCTTGATATTTACCAATCAGGTGGGGAAATGATCGATAAAGTGTACTTAACTCACAGTACTTATCGTCCTGCGCCTGCAAAATTTGAAACTGGAACACCAAATATCTCTGGAGTTTTAGGCTTTGGTGCCGCATTAGACTATTTAAATGAATTAGATCACGCAAAAATCCAGCAATATGAGCAAAAATTGTTTAGTTATGCCGCTCAAAAATTGGTAAAGGTTGATGGTATTACAATATATAGCAACCTATCAGACAATATTGGTACACTCTGCTTCAACTTAAATGATGAACATCCTTATGATTTGGCAACTTTACTTGACGGGTACGGGGTTGCAGTAAGGAGTGGACACCATTGTACACAGCCATTAATGACACATTTAGGGCTTAATGGAACGTTAAGAGCGAGTTTTTCTTTTTATAATACCTACAAAGATGTAGATATATTCATTGATTCACTTAAAAAATGTATCGCTTTACTGGACTAAACGTCACTTTAATAGAATTAATTAGGATAACTCATGACAAATACGTTTAACAAAGTCACAGAATCTATAAAAAATGCGCCCGCTTGGCAGCAAAAATATCGTGAGATAATGCTTTTAGGAAAAACTTTACCTGTTTTAGCTGATGTTTTGAAGACTGATGATGCACTTGTACCAGGCTGTGAAAGCAAAGTATGGATGTTTGTTGAATTTGATTTAACAGAAAATACACTTGTTGTAATAGGTGACTCTGATACTCGTATAGTAAAAGGATTATTAGCCATTATTTTAGCGCTTTACAATGGCCTCACACCAGAGCAAGTAGTGAATAAAAATGCGTATGAAGAATTTGAAAAGCTAGGCCTTATTAGCCACTTAAGCGCATCACGTGGTAATGGTATTAAAGCCATGGTTGAAAAAATTCAAACCATGGCACAACACAAGCTAAGTTAACCGAGGTCTGTTGATCTTTCAAGGTTAAATTGCAGCAGTCTGTTTGGTATTTAGGCTAGGCAGACCCTAGGCTTGTGAGCGTTGTTTTTTATCTAGGTATTTACGTACAGCTTTAGCAGCAACAAAAAAACCAAAGCTTCCTGTGATCATAGTCACAGAGCCAAAACCATTATTACAGTCCATATTCATCGTGCCATCAGCACTTTGCTTAGCATGACATACGCTGCCATCGCTTCCTGGGTAAACCAATTGCTCTGTTGAGTAAACACAATCAATATTAAACTTACGTTTAGGATTATTACTAAAATTATATTGCTTGCGCAAAATATAGCGCACCTTTGCAAGTAATGGGTCTTGCGTAGTTTTAGCTACATCACCAAAGGTTATTTGGCTAGGATCTGTTTGCCCGCCAGCACCACCAGTTGTAATTATAGGTAGTTTATTACGTTTACAGTGAGCAATTAACGCTGCTTTTTCTTTAACTGCATCAATACAATCAATTACATAATCAAAACCTTGAATATGCTCTTGAATATTATCAAGCGTAATAAAGTCATCTATTACATGAACTTGGCACTGTGGATTAATGAGCTCGCAGCGCGCTTTCATTGCATCGACTTTAGCTTGACCAATAGTGCCCGTTAACGCATGAATTTGCCTATTGACGTTAGTCGCGCAAATATCATCCAAATCTATAAGTGTTATTTTACCAACACCAGTACGTGCAAGTGCTTCTGCTGTCCAGCTTCCTACACCACCGATCCCTACTACACAAAAATGTGCTTCTTGAAGCCAATCAAACTGTTGATGACCATATAAACGTTTAATACCACCAAAACGTATATCTGTAACTTTTTCGCTCATTTACCAATCCAGTTGCCATGGCGATTGCCATGCTTGAAAATCTTGATGTTTAATTAACGCCAAATACTCATCACCATTATCGGGTAATAAAGTTAGCTGTATTTGTTCACTTTGCCAATAAAAGCTCAATGCATATGCATGTAAATAGGTACGATTTGATGGTGTACCTGAATACATTGCATCGCCTAAAATAGCTGCGCCCACACTTTTTAGTGCCACTCTTAATTGATGCGTCTTTCCTGAATAAGGTTTTAAAATATACCCTCTAAATCCTGGCTTATAACTCAGAGAATAGAATCGGGTGATTGCAGGGTTGAGTGTACTCGTTAGTAACTTAAATGAGCCACGGCGAGACTTAGCCATATCGCCTTTTATCCACCCTTGCTTCTTTTTAGGTTTAGCATCACTAATCGCTAAATAAAATTTAGCAATCGCATGCTCAGTAAACATAACAGTAAAGGCGGCTGCAGAGGCTTTGTTTCGCGCTAAAATAATCAGCCCTGATGTCACTTTATCTAAACGATGAACGGCATAAAGCTTTTGCGATAATTGTTGTTCGGCTAAAACAACAAAGCCGGGCCCCTCTTCAGAATGAAAATTAAGACCCGCTGGCTTTTCTAAAATATAAAAATCGTTATGTGTATAAACAACTTTTAATATCTTACTTACTTGCTCACTCACACGTTTTTACTTTTAATATGCGCTATTACTTTAGCTAAGTCATCAGGCGTATCTACACCTGCATGAGGGGCTATTTGAGCTTGTTCTATTTTAATTTTATAACCGTGATACAAAACACGTAACTGCTCAAGTGATTCAAGTAATTCTAGTGGTGATACACTCAGCTCTATATATTGTTTAATAAAACCCGCTCTGTACGCATAAATACCCACATGGCGTTGAAATGGCGCTAAATTAAGGGCAGTGCTATCATCCATCATCGTATTTCTATCAAACGGTATACTTGCACGAGAGAAATACAGGGCATTTTTATTTATATCGCTAACCACTTTAACGGCATTAGGATTAAATACTTCATCACGCTCTTCAATAGCAACACTTAACGTTGCCATTGGTGCTGTTGAATCACTTAATAGTGCAGCAACTTGAGATACGTTTTCTGGTGCAAGTAATGGCTCATCGCCTTGTACATTAACCACAATTGTATTGCTATCAAGTTTAAGAAAATCAACCACTTCAGCTAATCGTTCAGTACCCGACTGGTGATCTTCACGCGTCATTACTACATCATTAGTAAACATACTTACTGCATCAAATACTTTTTGATGATCGGTTGCTATAACTACTTTACTAGCACCTGATAAACATGCTTTTTCGTAAACGTGTTGAACCATTGGCTTGCCACAAATATCAGCAAGCGGTTTACCTGGTAGTCGGGTCGATGCAAAACGAGCAGGAATTACAACTACGAATTCCACTTTTCAACCTCTTCTAGAGATAGTTCTCGTGCTTCATTTTCAAGTAAAACTGGAATATCGTCTTGAACAGGATAAGCAAGCTTAGCTGCTGTGCTAATTAGTTCGTTGTTTTCTCTGTCAAAGCGTAATTTTCCCTTACAAACAGGGCACGCAATTATCTCGAGTAATTTTGTATCAAAGGCCATTGAGTATTCCTTTTTCTTTTAATATTGAATTTAATTTGTTTATTACGCTATCGGTAGGTTGTGCATCTACTGGTAAATAATACCAATTAGGCTTTGCAAAGGACTTACATTTAACGGCATCTTTTTCGGTCATTATAATGCAATCATCACCAAATTGGGCAAAATCATCTACTGTATAAGCATAATGATCTCTAAAATGATGAGTCGATAATAACGTAATATCTTGTGCTTCTAATGAGTTTTCAAACCGTTTAGGGTTCCCAATTGCACTTATTGCATGTGCTTCACTTACGTTACTTTTTGCATAATCGCTTGAATTAACCAAGCGAAGGTTACTTACTTGTAATGTGTAGCTATTATTAGCCTCACCACCATTTTCAATTACTATATCGACACTTTGCAAACGTTTAGTTGTTTCACGAAGTGGTCCTGCTGGCATAACAAAGCCATTACCAAAACGACGCTCACTATCAACAATACAACACTCAATGCTACGAGGCATTTTATAATGCTGCATTCCATCATCAGAAATAATAACATCGAGTGTATAATTATTTTCTAATAAATCGATATTGTGTTGTCTATTAGGCCCAACCGCTATTGGGCACTTTAAACGATGGTATAAAAGTACGGGCTCATCTCCAGCCTGCTGAGCATCTACAAGCTCAGTAACTAACAGCGGGTAATTTTCTGATTGCCCACCATATCCTCTACTAATAATTCCCACTGATAAACCTTGCTGAGTTAAATGACCATACAGCCACAAAACAAAAGGCGTTTTACCATTACCGCCAACACTTATATTGCCAACTACAATTACAGGCGTTTTACACTCAAAAGGTTTAAGTATTTTAGCGCTGTATAAGTATTTTCGAAATGACGAGACAACCCAAAACAAAGCACTTAATGGTAATAACAGTAAAGTAATTAGACCAAATGGTTTATACCAGCTTTGTTCTATTTTACTCACGCCTGATCACCAAACTGCATTTTGCAAAGGGCTGAATAAGTACCGTCATTTGCTAATAAGCTATTGTGATCGCCACTTTCTATTACACGACCATTATCAATAACATAGATTCGGTCACTGTTTTCGATAGTAGATAAGCGATGCGCAATAACAATTGAGGTTTTATCTTTCATTAGCGTTTCTAATGCTTGCTGAATAAGCTTTTCAGATTCGGTATCAAGTGCTGATGTAGCCTCGTCTAAAATCAAAATAGGTGCGTCTTTTAATATTGCACGTGCTATCGCTATACGCTGGCGTTGACCGCCGGAGAGCATTACGCCATTTTCACCTACCATGGTGTTTAATTGCTCTGGCAAGTCTTTAACAAACTCCCAAACGTGCGCTTGTTTAGCAACTTGTTCTAATTCTTCCTCAGACACATCATGCTTTATGCCATAACAAATATTGTTAGCAATCGTATCGTTAAATAACACGACTTGCTGAGACACTAAAGCAAATTGGCGACGTAAATCTGTTAATTTATAATCCTGCAGGGCTATACCATCAAGTAATATTTCACTCGGTAACTCTAGGTCATAGTAGCGTGGTAATAAATTAGAAATTGTTGATTTACCCGAGCCTGAGCGCCCTACTAAGGCAATACTTTCACCCGCTTTAATCGTTAGCGACAAATCGTTTAATACTGCTTCATCTTTTGTTGGGTACTTAAAGGTTACATTTTTAACTTCAATTAACCCTTTAACTTTATCGACTGAAACGGTGCCAGTATCTTTTTCCATTTCTTCATCTAAAACTAAAAATATACTTTGTGCAGCAGAGATACCACGCTGCATATCACTATTAACATTAGCGAGTTGTTTTAGCGGTCGCAATAGCATCATCATTGAGGCAATTAATGCCATGAAGTCACCAGAGGTAATCGTATCAATCATTGATGGAAGAGATACAGCCCATAAAATAACAGCCATAGCACTTGCTGCTAATATTTGAATAATTGATACACTTAAAGCTTTTGTCGCATCCATTTTAATGCGCTGCTGGCGGTTATGATTATTAATCTTTGAGAAATGGTTTATTTCTTGGTCTTGTCCGCCAAATCCATGAATAACTTTATGTCCGCTAAGCATTTGTTCAGAGCTACGTGTAACCTGCCCCATAGCTGATTGGATACTTTTAGAAATATGGCGAAAACGTTTCGATACAACTGCTACAATAATGGCAACGAGAGGGATGATGACTAGAAATATAAGTGAGAGCTTCCAACTGGTATAAAACATTACACCAAGTAAAAAGACAACAAAGGCCCCTTCACGTACAACAATAAGTAACGCTTTAGTAATTGCTTGTTGAACTTGCTCTGTGTCAAAAGTGATTTTTGAAATTAAATCGCCCGTTGAGTTTTTGTCATGAAAAGAAACGGGTAAATGCAATATGTGCTCAAATAACTCTTGGCGTAAAGAGCGTACAACTTGAGAGCCCACATAACTTAAACAGTACGAAGACATAAAGTTAAAAACACCACGCCCTAGTACTAACGCGATAACTACAAAAGGAGCGTACTTTAAAACTTCTGTATTTCGCTGGTTTAAACCTTGATCAATAAACGGCTTCATTAATTGAATGAATAAAGCATCCATTGCTGAATAGCCTATCATCCCAACAATTGCGATAAAAGCGACACTTTTGTATGCGCCAACATACGAGACAAGACGTTTATAAATTTGTGCAGTACTTTGATCCATAACACTCTCTAAATACAGTAACTCCCTGTATTGTATCCTTCGATGAGATAAAACTAAACGTCAATCTTTGATAAACCAATAACTTTCCTGCCCTCTTGCTGTTTCTATGACCAAATTGTTTGAGTAGAATTTAATGCTAATTTGCCCATCTACGCCTGTTGTAAATTGCTCTGCGCTTATTGCTTTGTAACGCTCGACAACAAAGGGCTTGGGAAATTCCCACTGGCCTTTATAAGCACTTGAATGAATCACAACCTTAGGAGCTACTTCACTAATAAAATTAACACTTGAGGATGTATCACTGCCATGATGCGGGCTTAACATGACTGTACTTTTCAACGGCGTATTATCCGCTAATAAAGAGGCTTCACGGGATTTTGATATATCACCTGTAAACAACACACTATGAGTATTACTCGATACTCTAACAACGCATGAATCGTCGTTTTCATTCCCATACCCTCTTGTGCTAAAGCTTTCTACTCTTAAACCAACAAAATCAACACTTTGGACTTCACACATATTAAGTGTATTTTCAGGATGAAATTGCTTTAGTGTTTCCCCAAATCCAGCTTCAATAAAATGCTGTAATCCTCCAGCATGATCATTATCTTCATGGCTTAAAATTGCTGTTTTTACTGTTAAATTATTTGCTTTTAAATAAGGTAATAAGATACTTCGCGTACGGCTAAAGCGATTAAAATAACTTGGTCCAAAATCATAGATGAGCACTTGGTTATCTTTTTCAATTAATGCCATGAGCCCGTGGCCAACATCAAACACATGAAGTTGCCAGTTAGGCTTTTCTTTTAGAAGATTATTCAATAAAAGTACTGTTAAAGGAATGAAAGAGAGCAATTTATAGGGGAGGAAGTAAATCATCAACATAGTAATATAGGTAAAAATGACGAATATTAACTCGATTCTTCCTGTTGTCAGCCATCTTAATGACTCAGGTATTTCATAAAGTAATTTAAATAACGCATATAACCCTGTATCAAACAAATGTATTAAATTACCTATATCTAAAAAAGTACTCAGTAATGTAAAAACAATCAAAAATGGCAAAATAATGATAGAAAGAAACGGTATCGCAATTAAGTTAATGCCTAGGCCCGCAATACTTACGCCATTAAAAAAATAAAGTGAAAGTGGTAATAAACCGATAAACAATGCTACTTGAATAACAAATAACGCAATAATTTTGTTTTTGATTCGTGTATTTAATATTGGTAATTTATTAATAACAGTAAAAATTATAGCGACCGCTAAAAATGAAAAATACAGACCTGGATTAAGTAAATTAAATGGGTTAACAGCAAGCACTATTACCAAGGCAAATAAAATACTACGCCAACGCAGCGGCTGTTTAGCAAGAAAATAAAGTAACAAATAACAACCCAGCATAATTAGTGCTCGCGTTGCTGATACTAAAAAGTCACTTAAATATACGTAAACTAATGCAGCTATAAAACCGAACGAACTGTAGTAAAGTGTAAGGTTAAATGATTGACCAATTGAAAAGTTTATTTTCGTACAGATAAATCGAATGAATAAGTAACCAAAGCTAAAAATCAAACCAATATGTAAGCCCGATATAGCCAGTAAGTGACTTAACCCAAGTGATTGCATTAATTGTTTATCTGTATAGCTCATTAACGATTTATCACCACTGAGTAATGCATAATAGAGCCACTGCAATCTTGTATTTGTATAGGTATTTTTAATGAATTTTTGATAATCTAGCACGATGCTTTGTTTATCGCTGTGTATTATATTAAGCTCTTTATTGAGCACTTTGCCTTTAAATAATATTCTATTTATAAATGCATAACGTTCATTATCAAACACATTAAAATTTTTATTACTGCGAAAATATTTTAAATGGATTAATGCAGAGAATTTATCGCCGACTGTAAAAGGCTGTGCAGAATTAACACTGAGCATTGCTTTGGGTGCTCTAAAATTCGAAAAACTACTCCCGTCTAATGCCACTATTTTGGCTTTGATATACTGAGGTTTTTTATCAGAAATAACCTCTTCAACAACTAATGTAGAATCAAGTGCATACTTTTCGTTCGGTTTTGGTATTTCAAAACTATAAAAAAGGTAAAAATGCATACCAACAAAGCAAATTGCACAAATAAAGCCTAACAATACGTTTAAAAACGGCTTAAAATAAGCGCTCACTATTACAATGAAAATTGTGAAGACTGTAAATTCGAGAGTTTGATAATAAAACACGGTTGCTACACAGCCAATTACAAACCCAAGACTTATCCACACTGATGTAAATGGTTGCTTTAAATGGCTAAAAAAACGATCCAAAGATTTTTACCTGATCCAAATAAAATTAGACATCATAAATCACTAAAAATATTTGGACGACTTTTACAAGACGCAAATCTTTGGCATTTAAATAGACGTTCAGCTCGAGGAGCCTTCGCGGTCGGGTTATTTTTTGCTTTCATCCCTGTTCCTTTTCAAATGGTTTTAGCCGCAGCAGGTGCTATATTATTTAGGGTTAATTTACCCATATCAGTTGCTTTAGTATGGCTTACGAATCCATTAACCATGCCACCTATCTTTTATGGCTCATACTTAGTGGGTACGTTAATACTTAATCAGCCAGAACAACACTTTGTATTTGAAGCAAGTTGGTCTTGGTTTTTAGAAAGTATAGAAACAATTGGTCCTGCATTTTTATTAGGTTCATTAGTATGTGCTTCTATTGCATCAATTATAGGATACTTTGGTATCGATATTATTTGGCGCCGCTCTGTGAAAAAAGCATGGTTATCACGAAATAATTAGTGGCGTTAAAGCTAAATAATCGCTGCAATCCTAATCTAATAAAATATTATAGACGAAAAAAAACCAACTTTATCAAGTTGGTTTTTTTATAATCAATAAACTTTAAAAGCGAAATACACGCCTTAAGCCAACCAGTGGTAATAACAATAATGTATACCAAGGGAAGCTAGCAGAGTTACGCTCATAAACTTCAGCTTCTACTGGAGCACAGCTTTCTACTTCACCATTTGCAATTGGCGTTAGTTTAACTGCTATTGCAATACTCTCATATTCAATTTCACCATTAATATCAGTTACTACACCGCCTAATGAATCTAGCTTTTCAACTGTTTTAGTCGCAGTACCAAATATTTCATTATTTTCGTTGATAGCAGTCGCTTCAACCATAGTATAAGCGTAATCAGTTTCACCGTCGGTGTCATAACAAGGCAGTAAATCGTTTAGATTAGTGATTTTGTCTTCACCAATTTTGTAAATAAAGGCTTCTTTTAGTCGCGAGCTATCAGAAACACCCACTTCCCCTTCACCTACAATATAACCTTGGTTGTTTATATCGTTACCGTAAGAACTTGAGCTTGAAAAGTAATCAGTAGGGAAAACCGTACTACCCGTTGCTATATCATGGTAAAAGAATTTATTACGAAGAGTGCCTTCAATACGCTTAGTCGCATAACCTGTAATCACATCGTTATCATTAATAGCAATTGATTTACCAGACTGCCAGTCATCTTCTTGATTAATAAAATCAACAACCGCACCGTCTTTAAAATAAACTGGCATTGTAAGAATTGTATCGTCATTTTTGTAATAACGTGTATTCGATGAACCTACAATTGTCTCGTTGCTGTTCACTGCTAAAGCAGTACTTGTAAATGCGTCATCTTCCGCTTCACCTTCGTCAGGTGTCAGTGCCATACCAAGCTCTTCAACAGATGTGATATTAAGTGATTCATCAAGTTCCCATTTAACAGCGCGCTTATTAAATAAGCCTCGTGAAATATTTGAATTTAACAAATTGATACATACTGACGTTGGTTCGTCTTCATTATCACAGTTATCATCAATATTATCTTGTCTGTCATCTGGAATGCTTGTAGACATATTACCTACAACGGTATAACCACTGTTAGTTTTAATAATATCGTTGGCACGACTTGTACCGCCGTATTCATTAAACTCAGGCTCTAACTCAACACTTACACTGCCATCAGCGCTTATTACAATTCCACGCTCTATAAATTCATGAGTAAACCATGTTTCTGCATCATCTTCACCATCAGGTGTAAAAGATACTTTATCGTATGGAGCGCTTCCCCAACCGACTGTAACACCATCTTCAGTTACAGCATTAAAAAGGTTAGTAGTTGAACGTGTTAGTCCGTCATAATCAACAGATACAATATCAAATAATGGTTGCTCAGTTATTTGTGTATCATTATATTTTATGCCTACTAATGAGCTTAATTTTTGATATTCAAAATTTGTAGAAATTGAAGATAAAAAACTAACCATGAAAGTGTGTGCATCAGCATTAGTAAGTACTGCATCATTATTTTCAATGTCATCAAGTGTGAAGGTAATCTCTTTATCACTTAATTCAAATGCTGCCTCTGTATTGTCATAGCTATTTTCAATAAGGTTTTCAGTAAAATCTATATAGCTTGTATCAATAGGTAAATTGTATAAACCATTTGCGAAACCAATAATATGCCCGCTTTCGCTTACATCTGTTACATAAGAATATTTAGCGTCTTCAAGAGTCCCTAATTCACTTAACTGGTACGTCGCACTTGTTGCTGAAGTGCTTAATGTCGCTAAAATACTGGCAGCGAGTAATTTATATTTCATTTTAGTCCTTACTACTGATTCTGTAATTCTTCAAGTTCTTCCCAGCGCTCAAGGGCAGCTTCAAGGTCAGACTCAAGTTGTGCTAAATGGTTCAATGCTTTAGTTGTTACATCACTCTCTTGTTTAAAAAAGTTTGCGTCACTCACTACAGCTTGTTGAGCTTCAATTTCAGCTTCTAGTTTTTCCATTTTATTCGGTAGTTGCTCTAATTCAAGTTTTAATTTGTAAGAGAGTTTATTTGTCTTAGCTGCTGGTTTTGCAGCTGGAGCGGCTACTTTTTCAACTTTTTTTACTGGTTGTTGCTGAATTTTTTTTTCTTGTTCAGCTAAGTAACCTACATAAGCTTCATAGTCGCTATAACCACCGACGATATCTGTTACTTTACCATTGCCTTCAAATGCCCATACACTAGAACATGTATTATCAATAAATTCTCGGTCATGACTTACAATCAGCACTGTACCTTGATATTGATTAATAATGTCCTCTAGTAACTCTAACGTTTCAATGTCCAAGTCATTCGTTGGCTCATCGAGAACAAGTATATTAGATGGTTTTAAAAACAGTTTAGCTAATAGCAGTCTATTTTTTTCACCACCAGAGAGTGCTTTAACCGGGGTTCGAGCGCGAGCTGGAGGGAATAGAAAGTCTTGCAGGTAACCTAAAACATGACGTGAACGACCGCCCATCATCACTTCTTGTTTACCTTCGGCAACGTTATCTTGAACAGTTGCTTCTTCGTCAAGTTTTTCACGGTATTGGTCAAAGTAAGCAAACTCTAAATTAACACCTTGCTTAGTAATACCATTATCAGGTTCTAAATCACCAAACATTAGTTTTAATAGTGTTGTTTTACCAATACCATTTGGGCCTACTAAGCCGATTCTGTCGCCACGCATTACAAGTGTCGAAAAATCATCAGCAATAACTTTATCTTTAAATGCATGGCAAAGGTTCTTAGCTTCAAATACCAACTTACCTGAGCGATCAGCTGTTTCAATATTAAAGTCAGTTTTACCAACTTGATCAACACGTTGCTTGCGCTCATTACGTAGCTGTTTTAGCTCTCGAACACGCCCTTCGTTACGCGTTCTTCGCGCTTTAACACCCTGGCGAATCCACGTTTCTTCTTCAGCTAAACGCTTATCAAACAATGCATTTTGCGCTTCTTCTACTTTTAAATCATGCGCTTTTTGCTCTAGATAAGTCGCGTAATCACCTGGGTACGAAATAAGTTTACCGCGATCTAAATCTAAAATACGCGTAGCGACAGCGCGAATAAACGCACGGTCATGCGATATAAATACAATGCCGCCTTTAAATTCTTTTAAAAACTGTTCAAGCCACATTACACTTGCCATATCTAAATGGTTTGTTGGCTCATCTAGTAATAATAAGTCAGGCTCACTTACAAGTGCACGCGCAAGTGCTACTTTACGCAGCCAGCCACCAGAAAGTGACTCAAGTTTAGCCTCTGATGTTAATTCTAATTGTGTCAAAACTAATTGAATTCGGCTATCAAAGCGCCAACCATCAGCGGCTTCAAGTTGGTTTGATAAACGTTCAAGTTTATTTAATAACTTATCAGTACATTGTGTTTGCAGTTCGTTGCTAACATGATGAAAATCAATGAGTAGGTTAGCAATTTCCGGCATACCCTGCGCAACGTAATCAAATACAGTGCCATTTGCGCCTTTTGGTGGATCTTGCTCTAAACGAGAAATCCGAATGCCACCAAGCTGATTTATTTCACCGTCATCTAAAACAACTTGTCCATCGAGTACTTTTAATAACGTTGACTTACCCGCGCCATTTCGACCAACTACACACACTCTTTCGCCACTTTCTATAACGGCGTCTGCTTTGTTAAGCAAAGCATGTGTACCAAAAGCAAGTTGTGCTTTTAAAATTCTTATTAAATCCATAGTTCTTATTTGCTCTTATTCTGCTTGTGCTAAAAATTCGCGCACAGAGTGTAAAGTAAAAGGCCAATATAATTTCTCGCCTTTTTCACTTTTTAATACAGGAATAGTAATTTGATACTCAGCAATAAGCTGCTCATCAGTCATAATATCGATTTGTAATAACTCACTGTTGTCATTTAGTACATCAGTGATAAGTTGCTCAGCCTGTTCGCACAAGTGGCAACCATCAGTATGATATAAAATCCATTTAGCCATGCGTAATTAGCCAGCTATTATGGATTTTTTTATTACGTTTGAAGTCTGGTGATAGCGTTTTATCTGAGATATTAACGGCTTTTAAACCTAAACCAATCAGGCCAACTTCATCCATTACAAAACCACGTTTGTTATTAGAGAAAATCAAAGTACCTGATGGACTTAAGATCTTTTTAACCCACGTTAATAATTTAATGTGATCACTTTGCACATCAAACGCGTCTTTCATACGTTTTGAGTTTGAGAACGTTGGAGGGTCTAAAAATATCAAATCATATTGTGCTGTCGCATGCTCTAACCACTTTAAACAATCTGCTTGTTCAAAACGGTAACGTGTATTACTGATATTGTTTAAATCGAAGTTATCTTGCCCCCATTTTAAATAGGTTTTAGATAAATCAACTGTTGTAATTGCTTTAGCGCCACCAAGTGCAGCATGCACAGAGGCAGTACCTGTGTATGCAAACAAGTTTAAAAAGCGCTTATCTTTCGCATTTTCTTGAATATAACGACGCATTAAACGGTGATCTAAAAACAAACCTGTGTCTAAGTAGTCAAATAAATTAACTTTAAACTTAGCACCAAACTCTTCAACTACCATAGTTCGGTTTTGTTTAGACATGGCCGTATACTGGTCTTCGCCCTTTTGCTTTTTACGCACTTTTACAGCAATATTTTCAGGTGAGATATCAAGTTGTTGCGAAGTTAATGTTATTACGTCTTGTAGGCGTTTTTCTGATGTTTTTTCATCAATTTCTTTGGGCGCTGCATATTCAAAAATAACCGCAGAATCACCGTAAATATCTACAGCAACATTGTACTCAGGGATATCCGCTTCATAAACACGATAAGCATCTACTTTATTTTGTTTAAGCCAGTTTTTTAAGCCTTGCTTATTCTTTTTCAATCTATTTGCGAATGACGTAGAACCTTCAAAATTAAGCGCTTTTTTATCATCGGTGGTCAAACTTACTTGCTTATCATCTAATTGATATAAGTTAAGTTCAACATCAAGTGGGCCATTTTTAAACTTATAACGCTTAAGGCGCACAAGTTTTAAAAGTTTAAATAAGCTCTCGTCCATACCTAGTAAGGCAAGTTTCCAATGATTAAAGTGCTTTTTAAAGCCAACACCTAAATTACGGTGTAAATCAACAAGCTCAGCCATAGAACCAATACGCTCACCGTAAGGTAAGTTTGAAATTACAACCCCCGGTAATTTTGCAACAGCAGTAAGTTTAGTGGCATCACTTTGCTTAAACTTAATAACATCGTCAAGCTCAGCACGTTTGGCATTATCAATCGCTTTATTTAAAACTTGCTCATCGTAATCGTGGCCAATTAACCACAATTTAGGATCGGTAATGTTAGCAAGTAACTCTTCTTTAAGTTCTTTAAACTTAGCGGCTCTAAAACTGGGTAAACGCTCAAAAGCAAAGCCTTCACGAAATAATCCCGGCGCCTCGTTTCGCGCCATGCCAGCCGCTTCGATTAAAATAGTACCTGCACCACAACATGGATCGAATAAAGGTTGTTTTACATTATCAAGCCAACCACTTCGTTTAATTAATGCAGCAGCTAAATGTTCTTTAATTGGTGCTTTACCTTGACCTTGACGGTAACCACGTTCAGACAAACGAGGGCCCGAATAATCAATATACATAGAAACGCCGTAACGATTTAATCGTGCAACAACACGCACATTTGCATCTTGCTTATCAACGTTAGGACGCTGCTCGTATAAATCATTAAAGTAGTCAACAATCGCATCTTTTATTACAAGACCCGAAAATTGTGTGTTTTTTAATGAGTCATTGGTACCGTTGAAGTCGACAGCGAATGTTTGAGTTGGTCCAAACCACTCTTGCCAAGGTTGCGAGCGAGCAAAATTATACAGGCTATTCTTGTCATCTACGCCTTCTTTTTCTTCAATAAGCATAAGCACACGCGTTGCAAAACGACTTGATAAACAAACCTTTTGCGCCAGTAATGAGTCAGCCTCAAAACGAACAGAACCAACAGTTTGCTTAGACACAGTTGCGCCAAGTTCTGTTAGTTCATCAACCAATAAATTTTCGATTCCGATAGAAGTAAGTGCGATAAATTGCAAAGTAATAACCCTTAATAGCTAATTGCGCAGGATTATAACATAGGTTGGGCGACAAACACGCCATAAAGACACGCTTAAAAACTTAAATTTGGTTAGGCGGTTTGACTTTGATATTGCTGATTTAGGATGGGGTGAACTCGATTATTCAAAATACGGATTACTTCAAATTGTGCTAAAGATAAATTTTCGTCTAATTTAAAGGTTTCGCTTAAATTTAAGCAAATAGATGCATCAGGGCAATGCTCTACAATTAAAAAATCGCCAGTCTGCGCTTTAGATATTAATTTAACTATTGCTTCTACACTAGGCTCTGTTCCAGTGTACTCTTCAAAAAACCAGCTTTTTGATAAAACGGGTTTTAAGTGATACTTAACAGCGGTTGCATTTAGCGATATTTGACAAATTTGAGCAGCAGACCACAATTCAAACCCATCTAAATAGTTATAAACTTGTTCATAAAATGCAGCATCTTCGAGACTAAAACGTGGATTTTTAAAAACAGAATCGGTGAGTTGTCTTAACTTATAGGGCGTACATAATTGCATGTCGTCATTTAAATCAAGTAACAAACGATTTTTATTAGGACAAGTAATCCACTGCCATTGCTTTGATGCTTGTAACATTTACTCCTCCTTGGGTATGTTGAATAATTATTGCTCACAGTATAACCGCTTTTGACCACTTTTAAAATGCTTGCTTAGAACATTTATCGAACGATCAAAAGCTTAGATAACTGATCCTTATAAGCCGTTGACGATCGACTTTACCAATTGTGGACCTTTGTAGATGAACCCAGTATAAACCTGGACTAAATTTGCGCCTGCATCGAACTTTTCTTTTGCAGATTGCGCATCATCTATTCCGCCTACTCCGATGATTGGTAACTTACCTTGTGTTAAGCGTTTCAATTCACTCACCACCTCTGTAGAACGCATTCTAACTGGGTGACCTGATAAGCCGCCGGCTTCTTCTGCATATAGCTGGCCCATAACTGCAGCTCGCTCAAGCGTGGTGTTGGTGGCAATTACACCATCGATTTTATTATTTAAAAGTGACTCACTTACTTGCTCTATTTGAATTTGATCTAGATCCGGTGCAATTTTTACAAGCATAGGCACTTGTTTATTGTGCTTTGCAACTAAATCTAACTGTTCGTTTTTAAGACTTTGCAGTAAATCATCAAGTGCAGCGCCATATTGCAAATCACGCAAGCCAGGTGTATTTGGTGATGAAATATTTACCGTAATATATGAGGCATGTTCAAATACTTTACGCATACAATGAATATAGTCATCTTTACCTTGTTCATTTGGCGTATCTTTATTTTTACCAATATTAATACCGAGTATGCCGCTGTATTTTGCTGCTTTTACATTTGCAACTAAGTTATCAACGCCTTTATTATTAAAACCCATACGGTTAATAATAGCGTTTGATTCTGGCAACCTAAAAATACGAGGTTTATCATTACCAGCTTGAGCACGCGGCGTAATAGTGCCAACTTCAATAAAACCAAAGCCCATTTGGCTGAATGCATCAATACATTCCGCATTTTTATCAAGGCCAGCTGCTAGCCCTACAGGGTTTTTAAATTTCAGACCCAAAAAATCGACTGGCTTATCAGAAATATTTTGCGACCAAGCTAAATTTAAAGGTGTATTGGTAAAACGACGAAGATTATTAAGTGCAAACTCATGCGCCCACTCCGCATCACGGGTAAACATAAAACGGCGAGCTAAATCATAAAACATCAATATAATCCTCTTTTTAAATTTTAGACAAAAAAATACCTCAGACAAGGCTGAGGTATTGTATAACAATTTTAACAATCAGTTATTTATTTACTAAACAATTAACTGATTAAAGCTAAATTATTTTCCTGACGTATCACAATTGTGGCTTAACAACATAAGTTCACGAAGTGCAACCGAGAACTTAGCAAAGTCGTGGCTTTGTGATGTTTTAAACTCAGCCAGCATTTGTTTCCAGCGTTGAAGTAATAAATCTTGGCTATCCATCCACTCGTCTATTTGACTATCAACATCGCTCTCATCACCTTCAAAGCTATTTAATACAACTTCAGATAACGTACGTTGCTGCCAATCAAGCTCTTCTCGATAAGACGAGCGAGCAAGTGCTTGCCAATGATTTGCTACTGGTTGCTTAGTTATTTGCTCTAAGAACCAATGCAGACCCATTCTTGCACCTAGTTTAAAGTAAGTATTGGACACCATCGAAATACTCTTACCTGAACTATTCGCAACTTCTGCTAAATCCATCACAGAGAATAAGCTTGATAAAGAAACAATACGATTAGCTATATCTGTTGGAACGCCCGCGTCAATTAACTTATTGGCCTCAATTACAATACGATCATTTTCTTTTTCAATCATATACGTATTTAAGTTATCGCTTAAATCTTTAAAGGTTGGCGCAAAGAATTCAATTCCTTGTTCAATCGTTTGTGACTTATTACGATGACGTAAGAACCAACGCGTTGCTCGGCGCACAGTACGACGAAGTTGGTAAAGCATTTCAGTTTGAACTGCTGCTGGTATTTTATTATCAAGTGCACTAATAGAAGACCATGTTTCACGCATTTCAAATATTTCGCTAGCAATTGAGTAACACATTGCTATCTCAGCTTCATTAGCACCAGTTTCTTCATGCATACGTACCATGAAGTTTAAACCCATATCGTTAACGATACTGTTAGCAAGTTTAGTTGCAATAATTTCTTTACGAAGTGGGTGGTTGTTCATCGCATCGTTAAACTTCTCACGTAGAGGACGTGGGAATGACTTAACAAGCAATTGGCGATAGTAAGGGTTTTCAGTAATTTCATCACTTACTAAAGACTCTTTTAATACCATTTTTGCGTAAGACACTAGCACTGAAAGCTCAGGACGAGTTAAGTCTTTACCTGCAGCGGCGCGTTCTGCCAATTCTTCATCACTTGGAATAAATTCGATAGCACGGTTTAACTTGCCTTCTTTTTCAAGCGCATGAATAAAGCGAATCTTTTCTTTGAGCGTTGAAGTTCCTTTAGACTGCGTAATTGAAATAGTATGTGTTTGACGGTAACAGTCTTTTAATACTAATTCAGAAACTTCATCTGTCATTGAGTAAAGTAGCTCATCACGTTGTTTACGTGTTAGGTCACCTTCAGCTACTAGGCCATTAAGTAAAATCTTTATATTTACTTCGTTATCTGAACACGCAACACCACCAACATTATCAATAAAGTCCGTGTTTACGCGCCCGCCTTTAGCTGCAAATTCAATTCTGCCAAGTTGAGTAGTACCTAAGTTACCCCCCTCACCTAAAATTTTAGCGCCTAAATCTCTACCATTAATACGTAACGCATCGTTTGCACGATCCCCTACATCTGCATCAGTTTCTTTAGAGTTTTTGATATACGTTCCGATACCGCCATTCCACAGTAAATCAAACTCCATCATTAACGATGCTTTTATTAATTCGTTTGGCGTCATACTCGCTTTTTTAGTGCCCAACATTTTTTTCATTTCTGGGCTAAGCGTAATTGATTTAGCTGCACGAGAGAAAACACCACCACCGGCAGAAATTAACTCTTTGTTATAATCATCCCACGATGAACGCGGCATATTGAATAAACGTTCGCGCTCAGGGTAAGAAGTAGCAGCATCTGGGTTTGGATCAACAAAAATGTGCATATGGTTAAAGGCTACTTGTAAGCGAATATGCTTAGATAACAACATACCATTACCAAATACATCACCAGCCATATCGCCTATAGCTACCACTGTAAAGTCAGTCGTTTGACAATCGATATCCATTTCACGGAAATGTCGTTTAACTGACTCCCATGCGCCTTTAGCTGTAATACCCATTTTCTTATGATCGTAACCAACCGAGCCACCTGATGCGAATGCATCGCCTAGCCAGAAATTGTATTCATTAGCTATGCCGTTTGCGATATCAGAGAACGTAGCTGTACCTTTGTCGGCTGCAACCACCAGGTATGCATCATCTTCATCGTGGCGAACAACATCTCGAGCTGGCACTACTTCACCGCGCTCTATGTTATCTGTAATATCTAGAAGACCACGGATAAAAATTTTGTAACACTCTTGGCCTTCTTTTATAAACGCTTCGCGCTCACTAGGTAATTGTTTACATACAAAACCACCTTTAGAGCCAACAGGTACAATTACTGTATTTTTAACTTGTTGCGCTTTAACTAAGCCAAGTACTTCAGTACGGAAGTCTTCACGACGGTCAGACCAACGCAGACCACCACGCGCTACTTTACCGTAACGTAAATGCACACCTTCAACGCGCGGAGAATAAACAAAAATTTCAAACGCAGGAAGTGGAAGTGGTACATCAGGAATTAAACTAGGCTGTATTTTAAACGAAACATAAGATTTAAACTGACCTGCATCATCTTTTTGGAAATAGTTGGTACGTAGCGTCGCAACAATCATATCTACGTATAAACGTATAATGCGGTCATCATCAAGGTTTGCTACATTTTCAAGTTCTAAGTAAATTTGCGTACTTAACTTTTCAAGTGTTTTAGCACTTGCTGGGCTCTTAACTGAGAACTTTTTAGCAAATAAATTAACAATTTGCGCTGCAATGTTTGGATAATTTGCAAATGTGCTTTCAATGTAACTTTGTGAGAACGTTACACCAATTTGACGCATGTACTTAGCGTAAGCACGTAAAATAGAGGCTTCGCGGCCAGTTAGGCCACCCATTAACACTAAACGGTTAAAACCATCATTTTCAAGGCGGTTGCCCCACACATTTGTTAATGCAGCGCGAAAACGTGCTGAAATTTTATCAAAGTCTGCCATCCCTTTGCTGTCAATAAGCATAGAGAAGTCCATGATCCAGTTTATACGACCATCGCTAGTTTTAACTGAATATGGTGTTTCACCAACAACGCGCAGACCAAAGTTTTCAAGCATTGGCATAACATCAGATAAGTGAATTGGCTCATCTTTATGGAATAAGCTTAATCGTACAATATTACTGTTTGCTTCTTCTTGAGGACGGTAAAACAGCATTTCTAGCTTGTTTTCATCGCTAAGTAGTTCTAACTTTTCAATATCAACAACCGCAGCACTTGGAAGCACTTCGTCTTTGTATGAGCGTGCAAACGCATTACAGTATTTACGATTTAAATCGTTACCACGTGCTTCACCCGCAGACTCTAAAAGTGCAGATTGAAGTTTATCTTCCCACGTACGTGCAGCTTCTACTAAATTGTTTTCGATGTCTTTCACGTTATATTCGATCTTGTTGTCGGTCACACGAACGGTGTAATGAGTACGCGCCAGTGTTGACTCAGAGAAATAAGTAGTAAATTCGACTTTATCGTCAGAATTAAATGCATTAGCTAATATATCTTGCGTTTCACGACGAAGAGCCGTGTTATAACGCTCGCGAGGTACATAAACCATGCAAGATAAAAAGCGACCATACGCATCTTTACGTACAAACAAGCGGCACATATCGCGCTCTTGTACTTGTAACACACCCATAGCAACTTCAAGTAGCTCACCTTCGCGCGCTTGAACTAGCTCATCACGTGGGTAGGTTTCTAAAATATTTAAAACAGCTTTGTAAGCGTGAGTACCTTTAGCAAAATCACACATTTCCATAATGCGATTAATTTTACTTTTTAACACAGGTACATCAGTAGCACTGTTATTGTAAAAGCTTGATGAGAATAAACCGATAAAGCGGTCTTCACCAATTACATTGCCTTCATCGTCAAAACGCTTAATGCCTACATAATCGATGTAAGCTGGACGATGAACACGAGAAACAGAGTTAGTTTTTGTTAAAATCAGTAGGTTGCTGCTACGAGCTTCTTGACGTGCAACTTCAGGTAATTCTGATAATAAGCGAGTGTGTTCTTCAGTCGAGTTTTTCATCAAGCCTAGGCTTGTATCCATTTTACCTTTTAGTTGGTAATCACCTTGAACTGGGCTTAACTCATATTCACGGTAACCCATTAGGGTAAAATTATCTTTAGCTAACCAATCTAAAAACTCAGTTGTTTCTGAAACTTCATCTTTACTTTTATTATGATGACGTTTAGGTAACTCTTTAGTCACTGCAATCAATTTTTTACGGATTGGTTGCCAATCATCAACAGCAACAGATACATCAACAAGCACAGACTCTAATTCTTTTTTGAAAGACTCAATCACAGAAGAATCTGTCTGACGGTCGATTTCAATAAAGAACACTGTTTTAGTAGATGAAGATTCTTGCTCTGCTTTTAAATTTGATAATCCAGAAATTTTAGCGTTTGTATCGCGCTTAATTTTTAATGGGCAGTGAAGTAATAAGTGAGAGGCGATATTTTCACGAGTCATGGCCATACGAACAGAATCAACTAAAAACGGCATGTCTTTAGTAATAATTTCTACAATTGTATGCGATGACTGCCAGCCATCTTTTGCCACTTCAGGATTGAAAACGCGGATAACAGCGTCGTCGGTAGTATTTTTTTCTAGCGAGTTCCAAAGGCTTAATGCTGCGCCATATAGGTCACTATCGTTGCGATTTGCCAAATCCTCTTTAGACATGTTGCTGTACAAGGCTTTGGCGAATTTCTCAACGAGTAACACATTATCAGCGCGAACTTTTTTCTGGATCAGCTTACAGACATTATCTAGGATAACCGAGGCTTGGCCTTCATTTCGTGTCATTGTATGTTCCTTAATCTATTACTGCTCAGGAGCAGAAATTTGTACAGCTATTCATTAGCGTGGAGTCAATCAAATTCTAACCCTTTTGCAGCTAATAAACAGCCTTTTCGATGAAAACATTTTAAGCATTTCAGTTATTTGGTCATCTATTCACAAATTGTAGATATAAATGGCCTTTACAGGCCATTTAGGAGCAAAATTATTCACATTATTTTTTCTGGTCAGTCCAGAGAAGGCTACCAATCGCCGGTAATAACAACACTGCACCCAACATATTTACTAAAAACATGAAGGTTAGCAATATACCCATATCAACTTGGAATTTAAGATCTGAGAATATCCACGTACTCACACCAATAGCTAATGTAATCCCCGTAAACAATACAGCACTACCACGCTCAACAAGTGCATTACGATAAGCAATACTCAGTGGTACGTTTTGCTTAAGCTGCCCCATCATCGACGACAGTATATAAATGCCGTAATCGACCCCAATACCAACACCTAGCGCAATTACAGGTAGTGTAGACACCGTTAAGCCTATTTCTAGTTGAACCATAAGCGCTTGTGCAAGTGTTGATACAATATAAAGCGGCAATACTACGGCTATTGTTGCTTTTACGCTTCTAAAGCTCATTAGGCATAAAATAATAACGGCACCATAAACGTAAAGCATCATTGGTATTTGCGCCTCTGCAACTGACTCATTAGTCGCTGCCATTACACCAACAGGCCCAGACGCTAATTTAAATGCTAATTCATCAGTGCCCTCTTCTTTAGCAAATTGCTTAACACTTTTAATCACAGTATCGATAGTTTGTGCTTTGTGATCATCTAAAAATATTATCACAGGCATAACGGAGCAGTTACCGTTAAGTAAACCTGTACTTGTTTCAACTCGAGATGTTGATTGTACTAAGCTCGCTGAATTTCGTGGCAAACTCTGCCATTTCAGATTGCCTTCGTTGTACCCTGCGTTAACCGATTGAGCTACAGAGCTCAAACTAACAGCAGACTGCACACCGGTCACATTTTCTACTTTATATTGAAAACGGCTTATGCGCTCCATAACATCATGTTCAGTACATGCTGCAGGATATGCCTCTACTATTACTTTTAAGATATCTGACGAAATAGTGTACTTGTCTGATATTAAAAATGTATCTTGGTTATAACGCGCATCTTGATGCAGAGACGGTGCGCCTGCGTGTAAGTCGCCTATACGCATTTTATCTGCTTGCCAGTAACCTAGAGCAAATAAAACAAGGGTAAAACCAATAATCATTTTAGCTACTTTAGGGTCTGTTGCTTTTACAAGTAAGTCGCGGATTTTATCAAGCATGTTAGGCTTTGTAGCGTCACCAGATTGAATATGTACACTGTTTTCAAAATTCATGTACGAAGCCCAGACCGGCAATAATATTAAATTAGTAAATATAATGACGGCTACACCTAAACTCGCTGTAATAGCAAGTTCACGGATAATACCAATATCAATGGTAAGTAATGTTAAAAAGCCAACGGTGTCTGAAAGTAGTGCAATACCACCGGGTATTAATAGAGCCCTAAAACTTGACTGACAACAGATACGGGTACTTTTTCCTTCACCTACTTTTTTACCAATCGCATTGATCATCTGCACACCATGACTTACACCAATAGCAAATACTAAAAACGGCACCAAAATAGACATCGGATCAAGACCAAATCCTAAACTTGAAAGCAGGCCTAATTGCCAAATAACAGCAATAATAGAACAGGCAATAGGTAAAATGGTTAACTTCAAACTGCCACAAAATAGCCAAACCATAACGAAAGTAAAGGCGATAGCAATGGCAAAAAATACGACCACACCTTTTGCACCTTCAGCTATATCGCCTGCCATTTTTGCAAAACCAATAATATGAATACTTACTTTATCTGTACTCAAAGGTTCTCTTAAATCACTTTCTAGCTTTTGTGCAAAAGCTAATGTGTCTAACTTTTGTTGTGTTTGTGGATCTGTTTCTAAAAGCTGGGCCGTTACCATTGCACACGAGTAATCGCTGGCAATCATACGTCCTACCACTTTTGCTTTTTCGATGTTTTCTTTTACAACACCTAAACCACGCGTATCCGCTTTAAAGTTAGCAGGAATAATTGGACCGCCTGCAAAGCCATCCTCGACTACTTCAACAAAACGAGCACTTGGTGAAAATATAGAGTTAACTAATGGACGATTTACGCCAGGAATAAAATAAAGCTGATCGTGAACCGCTTTTAATTGAGTGAAAAACTCTGGATTAAATATATTGCCGCTGTCATCACACACTGAAATTAAAATACTATTTGCACCACCAAATTGTTTTTCGTGCTTGGTGTATACTTTCATATAGTCGTGATTTAACGGAATGTTTTTATTAAACGATGCATCTAATTGAATTTGAGTTGCTTTGAATACGAGTAAACAGGTTATAAGCGCAAAACTTATAAGCATAATTAAGCGATGTCTAAAAATCGCCTTTTCTATAAAATCGAGTAACTTATGCATTAAGGGGTTAACTCCTTCACTTTAATGCCATCTTCTGTCGCCATGATTAGTTTGTTATTTAAAATCACGCCATCCAAAATTGCTTTACCATCGGCTAACTGCTCATGGGTAAGTAATCCATCTTGAATGTGAAAAATAACACCACTATTGGCGAGCATGAGCCATTGCTTATCATTGTAATTAATGATGTTGTTAATTGTCGCTGTTTTAATATTTTCAAAATGTAGCCACTCTTGCTCATTATTTTTCTTTGCAAACACGTTACCGCGAAGCCCTGCTACAATTTCTTGCGTACTATCTGATGCAACTGCAAAGAATGAACCTGGGTAAATCTCCTCAATCCTTTGCCAAGTTTGACCATCATCAATGCTTCTGGCCATTAAACCCATCTCACCAACGAGCATTAATCCGTTATCTGTTTTTTCGATTCGATTAAAGTGCGGTAAAATTGAAGCTGTTTCTGCTTCGTACCCTTCGGGATCATTTTCTTTTAAATCGTTTAAGTAATCTCTGTCATCACTAAACAGTAACGAATCTAAAAAGCGCTTTTGCCAATGTTTACCACCGTCGGTGGTTTGATAAAACATGCCATAGGCCCCCACTGCAAAACCTTTTAAATCATCTTCAAATAGGATATCAAGGCAGGGTTTATCTAGTTCTGGTTTAACTTGTTGTAACTGCCAATTAATACCACCATCGGTAGTATTGATAATGGTGGCATCGTGTCCACATGCCCAGCCATTATTTTCATCGCTAAAGTCAACAGCTGTTAATAGCACTTGAGTTGGTACAAGTTCAGCTTGTTGCCATTTATTACCAGTGTCACTTTTAATAACGGTACCATGCTTGCCTACTGCAATTAGCCCGTTACCTGTGTTTGTTATATCAGTAAGTAGGGTTTTATCTGCTTTAATTGCACTGATTGCACTGATTGCACTGATTGCACTGATTGCATTTTCAGGGACATCCTGAGCAACACTCGCACCACTTATGATCAGGCTGGCATATACTAAATACTTCATAAATTTTAATCGCCTTGAACGAGAGAATTGTTTGTCTTTATATACTGAGGAAAGCGTTGCGCGATTTGGTATAAGACAAACGCGATGTGAAAGGAAAAGGCACTTAACATGCGTTAAGTGCCTAACTTCTAACTATCTACCTGCGCGACGTAATGCGCTTGACGTAAACTCGTTATCGTTAAACGATTGTGAAAAATCGTACATTTTTTCTTGGTTATCTAAACCAATTGCTAAATAACGACGAGAATTCAAATCATGGTAAACCTCAAGCGTACTCCATTGTGTAGGTACCTCGTAGTAGTTAAGGCCATAAGCCATTGCTACACGATAAAGCTGGTCGCGGTTATCATAAATATCCGTAACCTGTACTTGCCAGCTATCTTCGTCAATGTAAAACACACGTTTTTTATAGATATGGCGTGTATCATCTTTTAAGTTAGCTTCAACAACCCAAACACGGTGTTTTTCGTAACGTGTATGCTCTGGGTTTATGTGGCCAGGCATTAAAATGTCATCGTATTCTAACTTATCACTATGAAGCTTATAGCTGTTATAAGGAATGTATAACTCTTGCTTACCTTTCAACGTCCAGTTGTAACGATTAGGTGAGCCATTGAACATGTCAAAATCATCAGTAGTACGTAAGCTATCCGCTGCTGTTCCTGGTGCATCATATGCAACATTAGGTGCACGACGAACGCGGCGTTGTCCCGAATTGTAAGTCCATGCTTGGCGTGGCGTTAATATTTGGTCCATCGTTTCATGAACAAGCAGTGCTGTACCTGCTAAGCGTGCAGGCTCTGTAACACTTTGTTTAAACTTAAACAAAATGTTTGAGTCTTGCAGCTCTGCGGGTGTTGCACTCGGATCTGAATATTTAACCAATAACTGCTCATCAAAGCCAACATAGTTATAAGAACCCGATGCTGTTGGCGCTGCTTGACCGGCAAAACGCTCAATAGACTGTCCACGGTAACGTAACAAATGATTCCAAATAGCTTCTAAACCCGTTTTAGGAATAGGGAAAGGAATACCAATTGCCGTATTTTTGATCCCATTCCCGTCTTCAACTAGTTCAGCTGTTGGTGCAAACTTTTTAGTTGCGTCGTACACAAACTGTGGATAAGACGCAGAGCGACGTGTTTCATACACTGGCATTTTAAATGTATCTGGATATGCTTCAAATAAAGCAATTTGACCCGGACTTAAATTTGCTTTGTACTTTTCAATATTATTTTTATCAATAGTGAATAGCACTTTATCAGTTGAAAATGGGTCAAGGTGATGCATACCCGGTTCATAGCCTGCTGGAGCAGATATAATGCCATTATTCCATGCTGGAATAGAGCCATCAGCATTCGCCGCTTTTTCTGCGCCTAATGGCGTTAAGTTTTGACCTAATTGAGCTACCTCAACTGCGCTCATTTTTGCCAAAGCAGCACTGCTTGCAAATAAGCTACAAAAAGCAGTAGCAATGAGGGTAGGTTTTTTAATCATAGTAATGTTACCCCTAAATAGAATATTTTAAGTTAAAAGAAACGTAATCGCGATCTGAGAAAGTATTAATATCGCCGCCGCCCCAAAACGAGTTGTAGCTCACGTCAAGTGACCACGCATTTTGGTAGTTAAAGTTCATGGTCGCACCTAAAGATTTACGGTCTTCAATAAATAAGAACATAGGGTCTGGTGTATTACCATTTACGTCATGAGAAAATACAAAACGAGGAGAGAAATTAATACCATCGTAAAGGTCATAATAATCACCTTTAGCAATTAAGCGATATCCCCAAGAAGATGCAGTAGCAAATGATTTTTGCTCTGCACCATTTGAAAGACCAAGTTGCAATGTAGTGTAATCAGTTGTGCCAGGCCCAGTAATAACGCCACTTCGCCCAGTACCCGATACGTTTAAACGCATCTCGTCGTATTCAGGCATGTTATGAATTTTTACAGCACCCACTTCACCAACAACAGCCCAACTATCAGCCCCTAATGAAGGGCCAAATAAATGTGTTGCAGTAAACTGTAATTGTGATGTATTACGTTCAATATACCCTTGAGCAACTTGACCAGGTCCTACAACACTGATGTCGTCGCCTAAACTCATTTGTGAAATACCCGCAAAATCAGGGCGGATACCAGCAACCGCTAATTGCTCAGGCATCGCTGCATACAAAAGCTCAACATCATCAATTTGCAGAGGCTCGTCTTGACGAAAAGCAAATTCACCCGCAAAAGCTGTTTCACCAATAGTGGTGTTAAAGCTCAAACCGTATAGTTTAATATCTTCTGGGTAGTCGTTTTCAGCTTTAGAAAAGGCAGTTAAATCAGCAACATTATCAGAGGTAATTTCTGTCGTCATAATCATCGCTAAATCTTGCGCAATTGCTTCGTTTGAAAAGTTTGATACGCGACCAGAGATAAGCGGACGACGACTGTGGTAGTTCACATGGTATAACGCAATTTCAGTATCATTAAACTCAGGTAAAAACACCCCTAAACGAAGACCGTACTGACCGCCATCTTCAGGTTCTGTTTTACCATTATCCCCTTTGCCTTTTAATGCAACCTTAGTTGGGTAAGCAAGATACATTTGGGCTAGTAAAGCGCTTCCTTCAGCACTTAAAGGATCAATACCTTGAGCAGCTGCTGCTAATGCAAAATCAGATGTTAGGTTATTTAAACTATCCGTTAAAAAAGCAACATCAATATCAGGATTAGACGTAAAGCCTAACTGAACATTTTGTTGGTAACCATTTTCTGCAGCAAAGTCATTAGTAGAAAAATACGTGCCAGCTGCTGGTAGACGCGTTTCTTGCCATTGATATTGGTAGAAACCTTCAAGCGTAATATTTTCAGTAATACCAAGCGATGCCCAAAGCATACCTACAGGTATAAATGCTTCTTTAAGCTCAGCGCCTGGTGCTTTCAATCGGTCAATATCAACTGGGTTTACGTTAATACCATGAGATATAAGCGTACTTTCACCCCAGTTAACTACTTGCTGACCTAAGCGAATTGATAATGGGTTATTCCCGTCGTTTAAATCAAAATTAGCCCAAACGTATGCATCTAGTAAACGGATATCTGCACAGCTTTGCTCTTTTGTATCTTTATCGTCACACGGGTCAACACCTTCACCAGAAGTTGGGTTTGAATAAGCGCGATCGCCATCCATCAACGCAAAATCATAAAAGTACATAAAACGTGTAAACAAACCATAATTATCTTTATTTATTGAAAGGTCGTGTGTTCCCTTCAATAGTTTTGAGAATGAGTCACCACTGTCAAAATTTAAATTACCCGCATCACCATTGTTTGAGTAAGAGCCGGGTTGTGCCCATACATCTTGTGATGAGTAAATAGTGTTACTTAGTGCAGGGTTGTAACCTGTCCAGTCAAAAGCTGGATTATTACTTTTACCAATTAAGTTAAAGTCCCTGTCTTCTACACGGACGCTTTGCCCATATGAAAAGGTTGAGTCGAAGGTAATATCAAAACCCCCAGCTTCAAATGTTACAGCTTGAGTACTGGCTGCAGATAAACCTAAACTAGCGGCTGCTAAACCTATAGCGATTTTATTTTTAACAAAAAGCGATCTTCTTATCATTTTGGTTCCCCCCTGTCGCGGGTCATTTTGTGTGATCAAGTTATTGTTTTTAGTGTCATCGTAACGATAGAAGCGAATCAGTAAAATTACAAATAGTCGCATTCAATCTGTCATATATTTCTTATTCTGGTTGACGCTTACGTATTGGTAAGACGTCGTACCAGATAATTTATACACGTTATTTTACAATAGGACAAATTGAAATTAACAAAAAGACAATATTTTTATGCTTTTATAACATGAAAACAGGGAGCTAAGCCACGCGCTCAATACGAATGAATTTATTTTCGGGGGTTAATAATATTCTAAAACGCCCTCTTATACCTAGGCTGGTAATAAAAGGTCTTAAATGATTAGCAGAAAAACGTACCGTTTTCCCGCCATCTTCTACAACTTGTAAAGAGCTAAAACGGCCATGGTAGTAATCCATGCACTCGTTATAGCTCAATCTTAAGGTAAAATAATACTCAATCATTTATACGAGCGCTTTTTCAACCTTTTCATACAAATCAGCACTTAGCCCATCTAGATTAGCTAAGCGTTGTAATTGCAGTTTCATTGCTTGAGAGCGAACATCATCGTAACGTTTCCATGACATGAACGGTGTTAACATACGAGACGCATTTTGTGGATTAATTGCATTAAGTTTTATTAATAAGTCACCTAACAACGTATAACCTTGGGCGTCTGAACGATGAAATTGTGCTGTATTAAAGTGACTAAAGCTTCCTACAAGTGCACGTACACGATTCGGGTTTGAAAAATCAAAACACGGATGTTCGTAAAGTGCCTTAATATTGTCTATAGCATTATTGCCTGATTGCATAGCTTGCAGTGCAAACCACTTATCCATCACTAAAACATCATGGCGCCATTGACTATCAAAATGACTCAAAAGCTCTTCTTGTAAAGGGTGGGATGCTTTTACCACTGCGCTTAGTGCACCAAGTACATTGGTCATATTAGTAGAACTTGCGGCTTCTTTAATAAAGCTTACAGCCTCTGGCTTTTGAGTTTTAGCCAAATAATGCAAGCATATTTGTTTTAAAGCGCGCTTAGCAACGGAGCTTGCACTTATACTGCCATCATCTTCAAGAGATTCGTAACAACTAAGCAGTTCATCAGCAAGTTCGTCAGCAATTTGTTGCTCGAACTTTTCTGTTATTTCAATAATCTCATCAACAAGTATTACTTCAAATTCAGCGGCTAATGTATCAAAACTTGGCAGTTTAAACAGCTCTGCAATTAAGGCTAAATCGCCCTCTTTTGTGTTTATAAGTACACGTAGCGCATTTATAATTTCGCTGCTTAACTCGCTATTAGTCGTATCGGTAATCTGAGATTTAATCGCTTTAATAAATAGCTGCTGTTGTGCATCCCAACGTGAAAAATCACTGCGTGCAAAACGCATAATATGCAATAGTTCGGGCTCTGTTGTTTGCTGATTTAAAATACAAGGCGCAGAAAAATCTTCCAGTAAAACCGCAACGGGCTTCTCTAAAATATTATCAAAGCTAAATGTTTGAGTCGTACTTGTTACATCAAGTACATGATCTAGCTTTTTACCTTTATATTGCAGAGCTATACTTTCCCCATTCGCATCAAGTAATTCAATAGCAAATGGAATATGAAGCGGTTTATTATCTGGCTGATTATCCGGTGCTGCTTGTTCTATTGTTAATGTATACGTATTTGAACTGCTATCAAAATGTTGTATTGCATTTAAGCGCGGGGTACCCGATTGACTATACCACAGCTTAAATTGCTCTAAATTTACACCTGATGCATCGCTCATTGCACTGACAAAGTCATCACATGTTACTGCTTGCCCATCGTGGCGCTCAAAGTAAAGTGTCATCCCTTTTTGAAAATTAGTTTCACCTAGTAACGTGTGCATCATACGGATAACTTCAGCACCTTTATCGTATACTGTTACAGTATAAAAGTTATTCATTTCAATAACTTTTTCAGGACGAATTGGATGCGCCATAGGGCCTGCATCTTCGCTAAACTGATGCGTACGCATTACTTTAACAGCATCAATTCGGTTAAGTGCACGAGAACCTAAATCACTACTAAACTCTTGGTCTCTAAATACGGTTAACCCTTCTTTTAGCGATAACTGAAACCAATCTCGGCACGTTACACGATTGCCCGTCCAGTTATGAAAATATTCGTGCCCTACAATAGATTCAATCGTATGGTAGTCTTTATCTGTGGCTGTTTCTTGATTAGCTAATACGCATTTACTGTTAAAAACGTTTAGCCCTTTATTTTCCATCGCGCCCATGTTGAAAAAATCGACAGCTACAATCATATAAATATCAAGGTCATACTCTAAATTAAAGCGTTCTTCATCCCACTGCATTGCCTTTTTGAGTGAGGCAATAGCATGGGGTGTTTTAGATAAATTACCTTTATCAACAAACAATGCTAATTCTACATCTCTGCCGCTTTTAGTCGTGTACGTATCTTTTAAAACATCAAAATCGCCCGCTACAAGTGCAAATAAATAGCTCGGCTTTTTAAATGGGTCTTGCCATTTCACAAAATGACGACCATCTTGTGTTTCACCACTATCTACTTGATTACCATTAGAAAGAAGTTGTAGATACTTTTTATCGGCAATAATAGTTACATCAAACGTGGCAAGTACATCAGGGCGATCCATGTAATAGGTGATCTTTCTAAAACCCTGCGCTTCACACTGTGTACAATACGCACCGCCAGATAAATACAAACCCTCTAAAGAAGTATTCGTCTCAGGCGATATCTCGGTCACAATACTTAATTGGCAACTATCCGGTAGGTTATTAATTATTAGCTGCTCGCCAATAATTTCATAATCAGTTATATCAACCGTATCAATAGATAAAGACAGTAAGCTTAAATCAATACCATCAAGCACTAAAGGTGCTTTTTTATCACCAACACGAGTAAGCGTTAGCAAAGAGCTTACTTTGGTTGATAATGGCTGTAAGTCAAAGGTTAGCTCTGTGTGGTCAATTAAAAAATCAGGAGCTTTATAGTCTTTAAGATATTGTGCTTGAGGTTTACTTGATTCAGTCATAGATACTCCAAAACAGCTCCTTTTAAGTTAAAAGGAGCTGTTTAAAATTAGGCGGATTGTTTTGGCTTAATACGTAAAATTTTAATGCCCAAGTAGGCATAAACCACCGCTAAAACAGGGTTAATTAAGTTAAAGAAAGCGTAGAGTGCATAATCAAAAGGATTTATTAGTAAAACGCTTTGCATATATGCGCCACACGTGTTCCATGGAATTAGTGGGCTGGTAATTGTACCGCCATCTTCCAATGTACGAGATAAGTTAACAGGCTTCAAACCACGTTTTTCATATTCATTTTTAAACATACGACCAGGTACAACAATTGCAATATATTGATCGGCCGCTATCACGTTAGTACCAATACACGTTGCTATTGTTGCCGCAATTAACGATCCCGTACTTTTAGCTATTTTAAGTATGCTTTTAACAAAAATATCCAAAAGGCCTGTTTTTTCCATAATGGCACCAAACATCAGTGCAGTCATAATAAGCCATGTGGTTGTAAGCATTCCGGACATACCGCCACCACTGAGTAGGGAGTCCATTTTGTCATCGCCTGTACTTATGCTAAAACCATCAAAAAACGTCGTCCAAACAAGCTTAAAATAGCCAACTAGCTGCCCTTGAGAAACATCAATTTGGCTAGCAATTAAATCAGATTGAAACAACATGGCCCAAACAGCGCCCACAACAGCACCGATAGAGATAGCAGGAAAAGCAGGCATTTTTTTAATCGCTAAAACTAAAAGTACAATTAGCGGGATTAGCATTTCAAAACCAATATTAAAGTTTTGCTGTAAAATAGCCGTTATTTCATCAATACGCCCCGCTTCGCTTGAAGCAGTTGCGTTAAAGCCCATGAATATAAATATAATCAGTGCAATTACAAAACTTGGTACTGTCGTCCACAGCATATGTTGAATATGCTCAAATAAATCAGCGCCTACAACTGCTGGCGCTAGATTTGTTGTTTCTGACAGCGGGCTTAACTTATCACCAAAGTACGCGCCAGATATAACAGCGCCTGCTGTAACTGTTTGTTCAAGTCCAAGACCCGTTGCAACGCCTAATAAAGCAACACCTATCGTAGCGGCAGTAGTCCAAGAACTACCTATACTCATAGCTACAATGCCACAAATTAAACAACTCGCTGCATAAAACCAACTTGGGTTTATAACTTGCAAGCCATAATAAATTAAAGTTGGTACAGTTCCAGAAAGTAGCCAAGTGCCAATTAACGCACCTACCATAAGTAAAATTAGGATAGCGCCAAGTGAAAGCGTTATACCTTCGATCATAGCTTGTTCTAATTTTTTCCATGTATAACCGTTTTTAAGCCCAATTAAAGCTGCTGCAAAAGTAGCAAATAAAAGTGCAATTTGGTTAGGGCCTGATGAAGAGTTATCACCAAATAAGTAAACTGCAGCACCAAGTAAACAAATTAATACAGAGATAGGAATTAATGCATCAAAAAACGAGGCGGGCTTGATTGGTTTGTCATCCAATAGCTTCAAAGTAGAGACTCCTAGACACACTTACTGTGTGTTTAATTATTATTTTTAGCACGTAAAGCGCATTAATTGAGCATGATTGATCTAGCTCAACTTTATGTAATCAAGGATTATAACAATTTAGTAAATTTTAGGTAGTAAAAAAGGCGCCAATGCGCCTTTTTTACAGAGGTAAAACCAGTTATTACTTCTTAGCTATACGACCATAATTTATATAATCTTGAGTAATTAATGCAGCCTCTTCCAAAAATGGGTCAAGCTCTTCAATTACTTCTGGTATATCGTCTAAGTTTTCTACCGGATCTTTACCTAAACGCTTAAGACGTTCGTTAGTACGTACAAGTGCACGTGCTTCACCTTCATCTTTTTCTTTAATACGGTCTGCTTCAACTAAAGAGATAGTTTTACGGTCTTTCTCTTCGTTGTATAAGGTAATGTCATTAAATACATAACCAAATTCTGGCTCTGATTTAATTCGTACTTCGTGTTGTTTTTCAAGGTACGTAATAATAGGGGTTAAATTACCTAGTTTTTTATATTTCGCTTTAACAATGCTGTCCCAAGGAAGTGCATTATCTTGCTTACTTTCGCCCCACTGTGCAGGATCAATTGCTGATGGAAATGAAATATCAGGGATTACACCTTTATGTTGCGTGCTACCACCGTTAATACGATAAAACTTAGCAATAGTATACTGTACACTACCTAACGCATTATCGTATAGGTCATAAGCACGGCCTAAGCCTTTGTGCTGCTGTACAGTACCCTTACCAAATGTTTGCTCACCAATAATTACAGCGCGACCGTAATCTTGCATTGCTGCTGCGAATATTTCAGAAGCAGAAGCACTGTAACGATCAACTAACACAGTTAAAGGGCCGTCATAGTAAGTTATACCATCACGATCTTTTTGCTCTTCTATACGGTTATTTAAGGTATGAATTTGAACAACTGGGCCCTGGTCAAAAAATAAACCTGACAATTGTGTTGCTTCATATAATGAACCACCACCATTTTGGCGCAAGTCAATAATAATACCATCAACCTTTTCTTCTTTAAGCTTAGCAAGTTCTACTTTTACATCTTTCGAAAGATTATTGTAAAAGCCAGGAATTTCAATCACCCCAATTTTACTTGTTAAATCAGAATATTTTGCTTCAAATACTTCTGATTTAGCCGCTCTATCTTCAAGTCTGATTTTATCGCGAGTGATTTCTACAACTTTCGGAGCGCCGTGAGCATCAACACCTTTTAAATACTGTAAACGTACTTTAGTCCCTTTAGGACCTTTAATTAAATCAACTACGTCATCTAAACGCCAGCCAATTACATCTACAAACTCTTCGCCATCTTGAGCAACACCAATAATGCGATCATCAGCTTTAATTTGATCTGTTTTATCTGCAGGGCCTCCCGGCACTAAGCTGCGAATAACAGTGTAATCTTCATCAGGGCTTAATACGGCACCAATGCCCTCAAGCTCTAAGTCCATATCCATTTTGAATTGCTCTGCACGACGTGGCGATAAATAAGACGTATGCGCCTCAATACTGCGTGCTAGCGAATTCATAACAATTTGAAAAGCATCTTCTGAATTTGATTGTACTAAACGTTTTTCTGCATTTTTGTAGCGTTTGGTCAGCACCTCTTTAATGCCTTCCCAATCTTTACCCGTCATTTTTAAACGCAGTGCGTCGTACTTTACACGCTCACGCCAAATTTCATCAAGCTCAGCTTGTGACGCAGGCCATGCTGAATCTTCACGGTCAAAAAAGTATTCATCTTCTTTATCAAACGTCATCTCTTTTTCAAGCAGAGTAAGTGAATACTCGTAACGTTCAAAACGGCGTTTAAGACTTAAGTTAAAAATATCAAACGTAAAGTCTAATTTACCGGTAGTAATAGCGTTATCAAAGTCATCACGATATTGCTCAAATGAGGCGATATCGCTGGCTAAGAAAACGCTTTTATTAAAATCAAGGGATTCGATATAACGATCGTACACTTTACTAGAAAGCTCATCGTTAAATCGAACCGGTGTATAGTGTGAACGAGCAAATAAGCTAGCCACTCGTTTGCTAGCAGTACCATGTTGACTCTCTTGCTTGAGCTGGGGTAAATCGTTAATAGTAACGGCTTCTACAGCAGCAAATAATGAACCTGAAAACAGGGCAGCAACTAACGGAATGAGCGTAAACTTTTTACTCATACACAACTCCTTAATTTATTTACAACTTAAACAATGTATAAGCTGTCAGCTTTGGTTTTAACTTGCATACCTGTTACTAACTCAACATGAACATCATCTTTGTTCACTTCAGTTATTACTGCATTTACAAGTGCTTGGCCAAGTTTAACCTTAACCTTATTATTAACCTTGACCTCAGTTGCTGGCAAAGGTTCAATTTTTCCTGAACGCTTAGCCGGCGCTGCTTTAGCAGGTTTGTTAGCTGCAGGAGCGTTTTTATCGCCTGGTTTGCTAGCATGAGCTGGTTTTTTCTTGAAAGATTTAGAATCTGAATCTTGGCGAGGACGCTGTTGTTTTTTGCGTTTAGCCATTTTAGCGCGGCTTTCTTCCAATGCTTTTTGTGCATGGTCGATATGCTCTTGCTCAACTTTTTCACCTTGATTACCATCAAGATCAATACGAAACTCTGACTTGGTCACAGCTTCTAAATAACGCCAGTTAGACGTGTATTTTCTAAGCGCTTGACGAACTTGAGTCTTACTTACTTTTTCAGACCCTTCAATACGCTCAGCAATATCTTTAAAAATACCTACTTTAAGCGGCTTGATGCCATCTTTTTGTTTAAAACATTGTGGGAATTCTTGATATAAAAATTCCAACACTTCATTAATATCTTTTAGCTTGTTTGTGGTTTCCATTTTAGAACCTATTTTTCACATCTTTTCATCAAGGGACGAATCGACGTAGTGTGTTACCCAGTCGACCAACTCTTCGAAATCGGCTTCTATAACAGCCATATCACCTCGAAGGTGTTCCCAAATACCATTAATTGTTTCATCAATAAATTCACATTCTGAATCATCTGGAAGACGATCCCATGCAATATGAATCAAATCATTGAGCGTTTCCGCTACATGTTCTTCTTCGCCTTCCCAGTCGCCAACATCTTGTACAGCAAATAGGTAGTCTTGAACATTTAGCAAATCTTTCATTACAAGCTCGCCTCTAAGCATTTTACTAATGCTTCTAGACCGGCTTTATCGTCAGCATCAAATCGACCAATACTCGGACTATCAATGTCTAGTACAGCAAATACTTTACCATGTTTCATGATAGGTACAACCACTTCAGAATTAGACGCTGCATCACAGGCTATGTGGCCGTCAAAAGCGTGAACATCTTCAATTAATTGTGTTTCTACGGTTGCCGCAGCAGTTCCGCATACACCTTTTCCTACTGGAATACGAATGCATGCAGGGTTACCTTGAAACGGACCAAGTACTAATTCAGTAGGAGAATCCATAAAGTAAAAGCCCGCCCAATTTACATCCTCTAAAGAGGTAAATAACAGCGCGCTTATGTTTGCCATATTGGCAATTACATTGGATTCACCAGCTATCAGCGATTCAGTTTGCTTAACTAATGACTGGTAAAAATCGTGCTTTTGCATACCAAACTACTTCTTATTAAACATACAGTAGCTAAAGGTACTCTTTGTCGTGAAAAATTGGAACCTTTTGGAGGTAAAAAAAAGGAAATCACACCGTTTATCAGTGCGCTTGGTTAATAATGCTGCGATTATTTTTTTGCCGTTTTACGAAGACCAAACAAAAACAGCCCAGCAGCGAATGCTGACATTACACTATTGATCAAAAATATCTCCCCTGTTGTGGCACTTAATAAGTAACTAAATATCGCTCCGCCTAGTAGTCCAAGAGTTAATACCCCTGAATAATTAACTTTAGAATACTTAAACATGAGTAAATACCCAGGCACAACAAAAGCAGCCATTGTTAAGCCTACTATGTGTGCATTTGATATAGCAGTCATTAATAAGGTAAGAAATATTGATACAAACTCGCCTTCAAGCGTAAGTGAGTAATAAACACCAAGTAAACTGCCTACAATAACAGGCGATAATAACGAAAGCCCTACGCTTTTTGCTAGCTGATGTTTCATTTAAAATCCTTAATACACAAATCTAAATTCTATGTATAAAGCATGCACCAAGATCTAAAGGTTAGAAACAGAGACTATGGTCGTAATTTATGATTAAAAATAAACCTTATTGCAGTATGAGCCTATTACTTTATTAATAGGCTCATAAGTTTGGGTCACACTTATCAAAATGCTTATAACTTAGCTATTTTATTTGATAACTCAAAATGGCTAGATGTTACTATTTCCTCAAGCACTGCCACCCTTTTGCTCAACATCGCTGTTTGTTCCTCTAATTTTGTTATCTTGTTATTATTTAGTCCTTTAAATTTTGCGTGCGCTGCCATTATTGTAGTTTTATAGGTGAAATAACGTTTAGTAATAGTAAGAATCAAAAAGGGTGAGCTAAATATAATTATTACAATAAATAATTCTAGCATGGTCGTTTCCCAATCAATTTAAGTTAGCTTGTTGCGTGTAAAGGCCATTTTTAGTGCATTGAAATAATTTTGATAATGTAACTTCGCGCTGCTTTCCTCGTCGAATTAGCATCTCAACATACACAATACTTAACACAATGGCTGTTGCTTTAAATAAGTTACCTTGTAGATCACCTACTGCGCCACCCGACATACCAAATATTCCGTAAGCTGCATTCATAAAAATATGCATCCACATAGGAAACCAAATACGATAACCACATTCACAATATAGCCACGCAAACCATGTACCTGCTACAGTAGTGATTGCAACCGCCATCAATGCAGAAATCGCATCATTGCCTTGATAAATATGGCCCAGACCAAATATTACTGAACTAATTAATGCCGCAGGCACAAAGCCCCATCTACAATATTTAAATAAAACACCAAACAATGCAGCCCTAAAAATTAGCTCTTCAAAAAACCCCGCATAAACTGAGCCAGTTATTATTGCTAGTATTGATAGGTTAAGTTCATCACTCAAAAATCCATAACCTATTGCCATAGGAGTACAACAAATAATTGCTGCGAGTGCATAGTTAATAAAACCAGAGGAATTAAACCCTATAGATTCAAAAGGCTTACTTTGTTTAAACAAAATAATAGCCGCAATAACTAACGGTCCATATAAAAAAATATATTTAGCGGGGGTAAATAAAATGCCAGTTAGATTATCAAGTTCAGACAACCAGCTAGACCAACCTTCTCCCCTAAACTGCCTCATTACATAGTGGCAAAATACAAATATAGAAATTATTGCAAGTGCCTTGATAGCGTATTTCATATCTACTTTTCTCGTTAAGTTGTAAATTTCAACTTAATCTTGGCAATAGTAAAAATACAAAGCGACCTATTAGGTATCAATTACAAGATGAGGTATAAAGCCCATGTTTTAGGGGGGATTAACATGATTTTGGGATTAATGACAAAGCATCTTTGATTACTTTTACATAAGAACGAGACACAGGAATTTTAATATCAATTGTATGTAGCGATAATTGCAACCCTCCAGCATTACCACTGTAGTGTTGAATGTTTTGCAGGTTAACCGCATAAGAACGGTGGCATCGTAATATAATTGTTTTTTCTGGAAGCTGCTTTAATAAACCGCTAAGAGATACACGTAATAGTTTACGTGAAGTTGAAGCTCCTTCTTGTATTGTTATTTCACAATAGTTGTCTGAAGATTTAATAAATAAAATATGGTGAGGAGCCGCATTAATTTCGTCGTTTTTGTTATCACCTTTGAGAGTAATTGTCTTTAATTCAACTTCTCTCAACTGCTCTTGAGCAACGCTAACTTTACTTGGCTTAGTTAAATCTATTACATGCCTATTTACCACAAGTAAAAAAATAAGAGGAAATACACCAATACAAAAAATATACCCTACAAAAAGTAATTGATTCTGCCAATGCTAAGATCCAAGTACAGCAACCACAAAATACCCATGATTGAATATCGCAGTAATTAAAATATATGTGATAGGAATAATAATTAAACGGTTTAATTTACTTAGCTTAAACTTAAGTAACACTATTTCTATGAAACCTGACAATAGCAAAGCACAAAAGGTTACTAACCCATAGCCAAAAAGTCGCAGAAACTTGTAAGACTCGGTATCGCTTGAAGTGCCAAAAGGTTGAAATACAAAAAGTACAAAAAGCGTTATAAACGAAAACATGGCGGCACGATATACAACTAACTTTCTCGAATCTAGATCATCTTTGAGCCACAACATCCTATTTTTCATACCTTTAATCCACCAATGTTTAAAAATAGCACACATTAATATGTGCATTCCAACTCATTTAAAATTTTTTGTGATGGTAGTTTTATTAAAAACAAAAAAAGGAAGAGAGCATCAACGTTATTTAACATCAGAAGATGATGTGTCAGCAATTCTATCTGCTTTTAAGATTTTACTAATGAGAGATAAAACATGTAATACCAATTCGCTTAATTAAGTGATCTATTTTGAGGGTGGAAAAACGTGTTGATAGCTAGGCAATAAATTCGCTATTTAGTTGTTCAAAATGAGAATTTTTTAACGCATGGAGCGACACGTTTAGCCCCGCAAAATGATTAAGTATTATTGCGGGTTTGTATAAGTGTACTAATTGTGTTCCAAACACAAAAAAGCCCGCTAAATTAGCGGGCTATTCTGTTATATGGTGGAGAGATAGGGATTTGAACCCTAGATGGGCTATAAACCCATGCCGGTTTTCAAGACCGGTGCATTCGACCACTCTGCCATCTCTCCGATACTGCTAAGTTAAAAGTAAGAGTGTACTAATAACTATTTAAATGAATGATATTTTAATTACCACACACTTATTAAATAAGTGGTGGAGAGATAGGGATTTGAACCCTAGATGGGCTATAAACCCATGCCGGTTTTCAAGACCGGTGCATTCGACCACTCTGCCATCTCTCCGCACGGCCTGCATAATAGGGAAACCCATCCCTTTTGTGAAGCTTTTTTTTAAATTAATTGTTTAAGTGCTTAAAAAACAATTAATTTGTTTAAAGATAAAACAAAGTGTTTTTAATTTAGCCGTCAATATACTTTTATTTAAATATTTAACTCTATTGATCTACAAAGGTTTGCCCAAACATATAAGAGTTGGTAATCTAATTTTAGTTAAATTATCGAAACACACACGTTTCACTTAAAGGAGCTCTACAATGGCGTTTAATCAATCGTACAATACCGCGAAACCGGTAATGTCTACCATTGAAACAAACAAGGTACTTAAAAACACCTACTTTTTACTAGCTATGACACTTGCATTTAGTGCAGTTACAGCCGGTATTTCAATGGCACTACAATTACCTTACTTTATGGGAATTGTGTTTACACTCGTTTCGTTCGGTTTATTATTTGTTGTAAATAAAAAAGCAGATACAGCATCTGGTGTATTTTGGGTGTTTGCTTTCACAGGTTTAATGGGGGCAGGCTTAGGTCCATTGCTTAACCATTATGCTGCATTACCTAATGGCCCAATGCTTATTATGCAAGCCTTAGGTTCTACAGCGCTTATCTTTTTTGGTTTATCTGCTTATGCACTAAATACTAAAAAAGACTTCTCATTTATGGGTGGCTTTTTAACTGTTGGCTTAATCGTTGTGATTGTAGCAAGCATCGTTAATATTTTTATTGGCAGTTCATTGATGTTTATGGTGCTTAATGCAGCAGTTGTACTGATTATGTCTGGTTTGATTTTATTTGATACAAGCCGAATCATAAACGGTGGTGAAACTAACTACATTCGCGCAACAGTGTCTTTATACCTAAGCGTATATAACTTATTTACTTCTTTACTTGCTCTACTTGGCGCAAGTGATGACTAATTAAATAGTTCTGTTAAAATAGCCCCTTTATTGGGGCTTTTTTATTGGAATTGTTTTGGCACGCTTTGTTCTTTCATTACATACACCACCATCCGATCACGATACCACGCAACGCATAGTTAAATTTGCGAATGCATGTTTAGCCCAAGGGCACACCATTGATGCTATTTTTTTATACCAGCAAGGTATTTATCATGCATCTACCCACTTTGATTTATCCTCAGACGAGCTTCAAATTTCAGCACTTTGGCAGCAACTCGCTGATCAAAAACTAAATTTAATGCTGTGTGTTACCGCCGCGCAAAAGCGCGGGTTAGATATTAAAAACACAGGTGTATTTAAAGTCGCAGGATTAGCTGAATTTGCAATGCTTGCAAGCGACGCAGATAAATGGGTGCAATTTAAATGATAAACGTATTAGTAATGAGTCAGTGCAGCCCATTTGACGATTTAAATATTCGTGATGCACTTGATATGACATTGATATTTGCTGCTGTTGACCAAAATGTAAGTTGGTTGTTTAGCGGCCCCGCCGTTTTAGCTTTAAAAAAGCATCAACAACCAAACAATATTGGCTTAAAAGACTTTTTTAAAAATATTAAAACACTCGAAATATATGATGTTGAAAACATTTTCGTGTGTGAAAAATCATTGCTTGATTATGGTTTAAATAAACATGATTTACTCATAGAAGCAAAAGCTCTTAACTTTAGTCAACAACAAACACTAATTAAAGCGCAGCAACATGTGGTGAACCTATGAGTACGTTACATATATTTTCAAAGCCGCTTAACTATTACTCGGCAAATCAGCTAGAGAACTTAATTTTATCAGGCGATAAGGTACTACTTGTTGGTGATGCCTGCTTTGCAAAAAAACAATTTAGACAATTTGCAGATACACTGTTAATACTTGAACAAGACGCGCAAGTACGTGCAATAAAATTAGCAGATAACGATAAAGCAATTAGCTATGAAGACTTTGTGGCACTCACTTTATCAACTAATCAATCAATTACGTGGTAACTCATGCTTGAATTTAACAACCAACAGATTGAAACCGACAAACAAGGCTACTTGATCGACCATACTTTATGGTCAAAGGAGCTGGCGCCTGTAATTGCTACTCAAGAAAACATCACACTTAGTGAGCAACACTGGGAAGTCATTAATTTTGTTCGTGATTTTTACATTGAATATAACACCAGCCCAGCAATTAGAATGCTTGTAAAAGCAATGGCTAAAGCACTCGGTGAAGATAAAGGTAATAGCCTTTATTTATATAAATTATTTCCTAAAGGCCCAGCCAAGCAAGCAACAAAAATTGCCGGATTACCAAAACCAGCTAGGTGCATATAATGAGAGCTAAATCAGACAATAATCAAGCAACACAAGCCAAGCCAAAAAGAAGTACTGGGCGTACTTATTCACGCAGTGCACTTAACAAAACGCCATCTGGTAAAAGAGAAATAAAGCCGCAAATAGCATCTAAAGACAGAAAAATTGTGTTATTCAACAAGCCGTTTGATGTGCTATGCCAATTTACAGATGACGCAGACAGAAAAACGCTTGCTGAATTTATCCCTATTAAAGAAGTTTACGCAGCAGGAAGGTTAGACAGAGACAGTGAAGGTTTATTGCTTTTAACAAACTGTGGAAAATTACAAAACACCTTAACTGCTCCTGATAAAAAAACGAATAAAACCTACTGGGCACAAGTTGAGGGTGAACCAACGAGTGAATCAATTAATGATTTATGTAATGGCGTAGAACTTAAAGACGGGCTTACACTCCCCGCTAACGTTAAAATAATTGATGAGCCAACAATTTGGGCGCGTACCCCGCCTGTACGCGAGCGAAAAGCAATCCCTACCACTTGGCTAAGTATTACTATTAATGAAGGTAGAAACAGACAAGTTCGTCGAATGACCGCGCATATTGGACACCCTACACTTCGCCTCATCCGCTATAGCATTGGCAACTATACGTTGGATGATATTAATTGTGGTGAATACAAAGTAATTAAGGGCGTAGTTGATGCATAAACCGCATGTCACGGTTGCAGCAATAGTAAAAAAGCAAAACGAGTTTTTACTTGTAAAAGAGCGAGATAAATTTACAAAGCAAATTTGTTACAATCAACCTGCGGGTCATTTAGAGCAAAATGAGACACTTGCACAAGCTGCAAGCAGAGAGCTACTAGAAGAAACAGGCTTAACGCTCGAGCCTATTGGGTTTTTAGGTGTTTATAATTTGCATGCCGATAACGCAGTGCACTATTTGCGATTCTGCTTTTTATTTGAAGCGCCTAATAATATAAAAGCACCAACACCAATGGATTCCGACATCATCAGCGCTAGCTGGTATACATTAGAGCAAATAAAATCATTACCTCTTAGAAGCCCTTTAGTGCTCAAGTGCATTAACGACAGCTTGAATCGACCACCGTTAAGCTTAGAAACTATTTATAATTGATTTACTCTGAGCTTAGCGCTATACAATTACGTCCTTGTTTTTTAGCATAATAAAGGGCGTTATCAGCGGCTTTAACAAAGCTGACTTCATTACTATTTGTATAGTTGCTAATGGTATTAATGCCCATACTTATTGATAAAAATCCGGTAAAGCTATCTTGGTGAGCAATAGCTAAGCTTTCTACAGCCTTTTGTATTTGCTCTGCTATAAACAGCGCTCCTTGCCTATCTGTTTGTGGAAGTAAAACAACAAATTCCTCTCCACCATAGCGCGCCACAAAATCTTCTGGGCGACTAACCGTTGAAGCAATTTTTTGAGCCACGTCATATAAGCACGTATCGCCCGCTACATGCCCATACCGATCATTAAATTGTTTAAAATGATCAATATCGATAATAATCATCGATAGCATGCCTTCGCATTCTTTTGCTCGTTCATACTCATGCGTTAGTTTTTCATCAAACCGACGCCTATTTGCAATTTTGGTTAATGCATCCAAAAAGGCCATATCCCTAAGTATATCCTCTGCTTCTAAACGCTCTGTTGCATCATTAAAAACAGCTAAAAACTCTTCACCTATATCAATCCCTGAAATTTCCATCATCACTTGCGAGCCATCACGACAAGAAACTCGATAGTTATTTGCGGGTATGTCGTTATTGTTATTTAGTGCCTTTTCAAGAGAGTCTTGCCACAGCTCTTTTGCAAGTGCTCTGTATTGGGGATCTGGATACGCTTTTTCCCACCATGATTTAAGATTTGGCACATCTTCTACTGTATAACCAAAAACATCTACAAAACGTTGATTAACTTTTAAAATATCACCCGTCTTGGCACATACATTACATACTGGCATTGGCAAAACGGTAAATAACCTAGCGTAGTGACTTATCTCATGTTTGCGCATAGGGTTTAGTGTACTTTGAGGTAAGTAACTCATTGGCATATCATTTTTTTCTATACTAAGCTTTTCTTCCATTTCTAAAGCGAAATACCACTCAAGCCACCAGTGCTCTACATGCTCAAGCACCTTTAAATCAACGTTCTTTTTAACTGTTGAACCTTTTATTAAGCTAAATAACTCATGTACATGGTTTGGCTCTTGGTAAATATGAGGGTTTTTGGGTTTTATTAACTCATAAAAAAGATTATAGGCTGATTTTTTAAACTCTGTCGTCTTGCTAGAAAGTAATTCGCTATCCAAAAAATCCGGTTTTTGTGTGTAATGCTCGACTAAAGAATTTATCTTGTTTATTTGATAGGCATAATTCATATATTCATTCCATTGACTATATTTCAAGCGGCTTTAAAATGGTTTACAACCATATACTCACCACTATTTTATTTTTATTAAGTGTATATTTACCCTAGTAGTTTTGAAAGAAAATACTATTAATAAAACTCAATAACTACATGAATTATTCTATACTCTTAATTTATTAGTAAAGATCACTTTAATATTGCTAAAGTTACAGCCTGATAATGCGTTTAAGTCTAGTTTGCTATTTGTTATACAAATAAAATAGTGACAAATTATGTCCTTTGCCGCCCTACGCTCTTTAAGCACAAACAAAATACATGCTATAATCGCGGCCTTTCCAAGTTAACAGCAATCTGTATAAGCGAAATTATTCATGAGCGAAAATAGTCACATTAAAGTCATTGTTGGCATGTCCGGCGGTGTTGATTCTTCTGTATCTGCATATTTATTACAACAACAGGGCTACCAAGTAGAAGGCCTGTTTATGAAGAACTGGGAAGAAGACGACAATGATGAATACTGTGCCGCCGCTGATGACTTAAAAGATGCACAAGCCGTGTGCGACAAATTAGGTATTGAGCTTCACACAGTAAACTTTGCTGCTGAATACTGGGATAATGTATTCGAATACTTTTTAGCAGAGTACAAAGCCGGCCGTACACCAAACCCAGATATAATGTGTAATAAAGAAATTAAATTTAAAGCCTTTTTAGAATTTGCGGCTCAAGCACTCGGTGCTGACTTTATTGCAACCGGACACTACGTTCGCCGTGAACTTCGCGATGACAAATACGTAATGTGTCGCGGACTTGATAATAATAAAGATCAAAGCTACTTCTTATATACCCTAAGCCATGAACATATTGGCCAAACGTTATTCCCTGTAGGTGATATCGAAAAACCAGAAGTACGCCGCATAGCAGAAGAACAAGACCTAATCACGCACGATAAAAAAGACAGCACCGGAATTTGCTTTATCGGTGAGCGTAAATTTAAAGATTTTCTACAAAAGTTTTTACCAGCGCAACCTGGCGTTATCGAAGACACTGACGGTAACAACGTAGGCGAGCACGAAGGCTTAATGTACCACACACTTGGACAACGCAAAGGCTTGTTAATTGGTGGTATGAAGGAAGGTTCTGGCGAACCATGGTACGTAGTTGATAAAGATTTAGAACGTAACGTACTTGTTGTTGGTCAAGGTAAAGATCACCCTCGCCTATACAGTAATGGTCTTAATGCAAACCAATTACATTGGGTAGACCGCGTTGGCCCTAAAGGCACCACTCGCTGCACAGTAAAAACACGTTACCGTCAAGAAGACTTAAGCTGTACCCTACTTGTAGGTGAAGACGGCATGGCTCGTGTATTATTCGACGAACCACAAAAAGCAGTTACGCCAGGTCAATCTGCCGTATTTTATGCAGAAGATGTGTGTTTAGGTGGTGGTATTATTGACTCGGTGATTAAGTAATGAATGAATACCAAGTCATGGCGCTTGCCGCCATGTGCCAGGTTGCTAAACAAGTTCAAAAAATTGCCCAATACGGCAGCAACAACAAACACGATTTAGAAATCTTACTTTCAAGTATTATTCAAACATCTCCTGAATCTCCAGAGGACGTTTATCAAGGTACAGATAACCTGCGTGATGGCTATAAAACATTAATGGCGCAGCTTACTGCAGGCGCTCAAAAAGATGTTGAAATAGTAAAGTACGTAGGTGGTTTAATGCAGCTTGAGCGTGCACTAAATGCAAACGACAAGAGCTTAAACGAATTAGGCAAACGAATTGATGATATTCATCGTCGTTTAGATCATTTTGCTATTACCGACGAGAGCGTTGTTGCCGGTTTAGCAGATATATACTCGTCGGTGCTGAGCCCCCTTGGGCACCGAATACAGGTTTATGGTAAACCCGAGTTATTAAAACAGCAGCTCACTCAAAATAAAATCCGTGCCCTATTACTAGCCGGTGTTAGAAGTGCAGTATTATGGCGACAAATGGGCGGTAAACGCCGTCACTTTTTCTTTTCAAAAAGAAAAATACTCGCCATTGCTAAAACAAAAATTTAACTATCGTTCAAACTAAAATTTAGGAGTTATTATGGAGCTTTCAGCGTTAACGGCTATCTCTCCGGTGGATGGTCGCTACGGCAGCAAAACCACTGAACTACGCAGTATTTTCAGCGAATTTGGCTTAATTAAATACCGCGTAATTGTTGAAGTGCGTTGGTTGCAAGCGTTAGCTGCAGCAAGCGATATAAAAGAAGTACCTGCATTTAGCGAACAAGCAAATGCACTACTTAACGCTATTGTAGATAACTTCAGTGAAGCTGATGCACAGCGCGTTAAAGATATTGAACGCACTACAAACCACGATGTTAAAGCGGTTGAATACTTATTAAAAGAAAAAGTAGCCGATAACAGTGAGCTTCATGCAATCAATGAATTTATTCACTTCGCTTGTACTTCAGAAGATATTAACAATCTATCTCATGGTTTAATGCTTAGCGAAGCACGTAACAAGGTTTTACTCCCTTATTGCGATGAACTTTTAAGCGCAATTAAAGAAAAAGCGATTGAGTACAAAGCAATCCCAATGATGACTCGTACGCACGGGCAACCAGCTACACCATCAACGATGGGTAAAGAGTTTGCTAACGTATACATGCGTTTAAAGCGTCAACGCGACCAAATTGCACAAGTAGAAATGCTTGGTAAAGTTAACGGTGCTGTTGGTAACTACAACGCTCACCTTAGCGCATACCCAGATTACGACTGGCATACTCACGCAGATAAATTTGTATCAAGCTTAGGTTTAACACTTAACCCATTTACCACACAAATTGAACCGCATGACTATATTGCAGAGTTGTTTGACGCAATTGCACGCTTTAACACTATTTTGCTCGATTTTGACCGTGACATGTGGGGTTACATCGCACTTAATCACTTTAAGCAAAAAACAATTGCGGGCGAAATTGGCTCATCTACAATGCCGCATAAAGTTAACCCAATTGATTTTGAAAACTCAGAAGGTAACTTAGGTTTAGCAAACGCTATTTTTGCTCACCTTGCACAAAAATTACCAGTTTCTCGCTGGCAGCGTGACCTTACCGATTCAACGGTATTACGTAACTTAGGTGTAGGTATGGGCTATGCGATCATTGCATACCAATCAACACTTAAAGGTGTGAGCAAGCTTGAAGTAAACGAGCAACGTTTAGCAGACGAGCTTGATCAAAACTGGGAATTACTAGCCGAGCCGATTCAAACAGTTATGCGTAAATATGGTATTGAAAAGCCATACGAAAAACTTAAAGATTTAACACGCGGTAAACGTGTAAATCAAGAAATAATGGCTGACTTTATCGATGGTCTTGACCTTCCAGAGCACGCTAAAGTAGAAATGAAAAAACTAACACCTGCTAATTACATTGGTCGTGCTGTTGAGTTTATTGATGACTTAGTTTAAAAACTAAATTACTCTTTTAAAAAGCGAAAGGCTCATCCTTTCGCTTTTTTTGTTTTAACCCCATTGCACAAACTAGTAGGCATAATGTATGTATCAATTAAAAATAAATAATTTGTCTGAGCAAGAGTTTTTAAGCCATTTTTGGCAAAAAAAACCGCTTTTAATCAAACAAGGTTTTGCTGATTTTCAAGACCCGCTTGATGCTAATGAACTTGCCGGTCTCGCAATGGAAGAAAGCATAGAGTCACGTATTATCACCAATCATAAAAATGATTGGCAAACGCACCAAGGTCCATTTGAAGACTTTGAGCAGTTAACAGACGATCATTCTACATTACTCGTGCAAGCAGTTGATCACTGGCATAGCGAAGCTGCACAACTACTAGAGCCATTTAGGTTTATTCCAAACTGGCGCATAGATGATTTAATGATCAGCTATTCAACGCCTAATGGTGGTGTTGGCCCACATTTAGACCAATATGACGTATTTATTATTCAAGGCGAAGGTAAACGTCATTGGCGCGTAGGCCTGCCCGATCCAACACTTAAGCAGTTTGCTCAAAACAAAAAATTACTGCAAGTAGAAGCATTTGAAGCCGTAATCGATTGCATATTAGAGCCTGGCGATATTTTATATATTCCACCAGGGTGCCCTCACGAAGGTTACGCTGTAGAAAACGCACTAAATTATTCAGTTGGTTTTAGAGCGCCAAATCAACAAGATTTATTGTCGAGCTTTGCCGATCATATTATTGATACCGAAAGCGGCCAAAAACGTTATACCGATCACAACATCACGCTCAGAAAATCAAAAGGTGAACTTACAAACCTTGAAGTTGATAAAGTTAAAACACTGATGGCAGCACTTTTAGAAAATGACGATTTATTTAAACAATGGCTAGGCTCAACGCTTAGTCAGCCCAAACATGAAATGGATTTAGCGCCAGTAGAGCCTCCATTTACGTCAGAGCAAATAAGCGATGATTTAAGTGATGAAGAAACAGTGTTTGAACGCTTAGGTGGCACACGCGCTATTTATCAGCAACTCGATACAGAAGTTTTACTAAGTGTTAATGGCGAAAATTACGCCATGCCGTTAACCGACTTAGCGGCGGTAAAACTACTTACCGATCATACTGAGTTTGAAAGTTCAGCATTAAATTTAACAAAGCCAAGTTTAGTTTTTACTCAAACTTTTACTACACTTGTTAATGAGGGGCTTTGGTTTAATATAGACCACGAGTAATAATACCAATTATATTAATAATGATGAGCATTTTACAGCGCAAGATACTATGTATACAGGTCAGTTAAAATTTTTAATTTTCATCTGATATTGGCTTAAATAACTTTGCTGTGATTGCTTACTCATTTTAATTTGGTATCAATAGGAGTTTGCAATGGGCTATCTGGTTGATAAGGTTGAATGGGATATAAAAAAAGATTTGCTACAAAAAATTCGAGAGCGAGTTTTTGTTTACGAGTTACATATCCCCAAGCATATCGAATTTGATAGCCTAGATAAAATTGCATTACATGTACTTGTTACAGACGATGCAAACTGCCCAATAGCAACGGGTAGATTATGTAAAGATGGCTTAATCGGCAGAATAGCTGTATTACCTGAGCACCGTAATCGCAAAGTATATACATCGCTTCTAAACTTTATTGTAGAATTAGCTTCAAACCAAGGTATTGAAGAAGTAAGCATTAATTGTATTTTAAATGAAGTAGAGCGTTTTAAGCGCAATGGCTTTATTCAGCAAGGAAATGTATTTATGGAGGCGGGAATTCCTAGGCAACGTATGCAATGCTCTGTTTCGGCGTTTAATACAACCCCCTTCACACTTGTCCATTAGATAAAGCAAAGGGCAATAAATAAGCTATCACCCTCTACATTGTTACTTAACCCAAACTGTAGCTACTTTGACTCATTTGCCCACAGCGGTTCATTATCATACATTTCATACAAGCCATGTGCTCTATTTATAAGTAAGTTAGCAAAATCTACCTGCGTTTTATCACGCGCGCCTGTACTCATAATTTGATCCGCTTTTAATTGCCACTGCAAAGAAAAATAACGCATTGCATCGCGTGCATCTGTTGCCGCACTAACCTCAGCATGATCTGTAGGTAACCGCCCTGTTATTACCCAATATGTTTTACCGTTCTGTGCTTTAAATTTCCACATTGCACAAAGTGGTGCTAAAAATCGACTGTCTTTATCAACTACTGATTTTGGCATAATGCCCTTTTCGGCTAAATGCTTTTGCGCTGTTTGAAAACATTCGCGTTGCCACTGCATTCTTTGCTCATCAGTTATAACTTGTTCTTTTGCTGTTAACGGCTTTTTTTCTTGTTGTTGCATTTTTAATAACCTTTTACTTCTTTTTTAACACTCTAAGGGCTTAGTAAATAAGGTGCAAGTATAAAACGGTCATTTGCACCTTAAAGCGCTCTGTTTGCTGTGTTTTTAGCCAAACTATTATTTTATATTGTGATCAAACGAACCCACATCACCCGGAAAAACTACTGGAGACTCAATACCGTCTTTACTAACAGAGGCTACACCAAAGTAATAATTATCAATCACTACGTTTTTAAGTGTGTACTGTGAAACCTTACCAACGTATTTACTAAACTGCCATTGCGGCTCGCTCGTGTAACGCCAATAAATTTTATAGCCAGCAATATTTTCATCACTGCTTTCTTGCCATGAAAACGACGTATCAGCTGTAACAGCGCCCTTTATTTTAACTTCTTTTGGCGGTGCGGGTGCCCACGCCATAGATGCCATAGTAACCGCATTAAGTGAAGTTAACTTAGCCGTATAATCAAAATCAACGCCATCAATTGTATCGCCATACTCAACACCATTTTCAGTGCGTAAATCTTGATGCTGACGATCGTAGTGCTCGTTAGTTTCCATAATACGCACCGCTGCAAAACCTGCATCATTAAATGGACGATGATGCCCACCACGGCCAAATCTATCTAATCGATATACAAGCATTGTATCTAAATTAGGAATGTATCTGTCAGCAATAGTATCTATGTAGCGAGCTAAATTGCGACTCGCAGAATCGACTTCACCACCTGTAAAGCGGCGAGTATTAGCTTGCTCTTTTGTTTCTACAACACGGGTACCTTCTGAAAATATACGCGCAGTTGTATTATCAGTTACCCCATTAATACCGGTAATATTGCCAATCATATCGTTGTTTAAAACGCCATGAACTTGCCAGTCATGCTTTTGCGCATAAGCCGTTAATATTTTTCCGCCAAACAAACCCTGCTCTTCGCCCGAAAGCGCCGCGTAAACTACCGAACCATTAAATTTGTATTTACTTAAAACACGAGCTGCTTCTATTACTCCTGCCACGCCCGATGCATTATCGTTAGCACCCGGTGAATCACTCGTAAAGTCCATAACATCACTTACACGTGAATCTATATCACCCGACATAATCACCATGCGATTCGGCTCGTTCGACCCACGTTGAATAGCCACTATGTTAACCACTTCAACAGGATTAGGAATGCGTTTTTCGCCCGATATAGTGTCCTTTACTTCAATAATTTCCAGACAACCACCACACTGCACAGATATTTTTTCAAGTTCTTTTTTTATCCAACGCCTAGCCGCACCAATGCCTCGAGTATCCGATTTAGTTTCTGAAAGCGTATGGCGAGTACCAAAATCCACCAGCGTTTGAATGTCACTACCAATACGTTCGGGTGATACTTGAGCTGCTATATCATGTAATTTTTGCTGTTCTGTGTATTGAAGTTGTGTTTTCCCATGTGCTGATAATGCAAGTGTGCAGGCGCCTGCAATTGCAGTAAATTTAAGTAACGTTGTTGTGATTTTCAAAGGTGTTTTAAGCATCTATTAGCTCCTAATTATTATAGTGTAACCATTACTTAACTAAGATTTTATGGCAATACATTTGAGGTAGATGTAGAAAGGAGCACGCTAAGCGCATTTACAAGAGGTTACTAGGATAGTAAAAAGCCCACTACCTTTAATGGGTACTGGGCCAAAATTTATTATGCATACTTTTAATGAGTGGTTTTAATATCAAATTCTTTCAAAAAGGCCTCATGCCCTCCTAAGCTTGCAAGCACACCAGCAGAAAACATAAATATTAATACAAATGCTAAACAGCTCAAAAACTCCGAACTATTTTCAGGATTAATATAATAGTTAAGTAAAAAACCACTCAATACACCTATAAAAGCAATTTTGCTAAATAAAAAATAACTTGGGATCTCAAATGCCCAAACAGAGGTATTGTTTGCAAACTGCCTATATCCATACGTCATAAAAGCCAACAGACCAATAATACCAATTGCAAAAGTAGTCACTATGGTCAGTGCGCCCATATTTTTATAAATAAGCACATACCCTAATCGTAAAGAATAGATAAATACTGGAAACCATGCCAAAACAGCAGGCCCTAAAATTAATCCCATTTTCAATCCTTGAATAACTTCTAACTAATTAATAGCTAATACAATATTATATTTAGAGGTTAAATTACAAACCTTGTTACACAATAATCTATTTAAAAATGTGTTTTTCGTGGCACACTGTCATTGTGTATACATTAATAGTTTAAGTTATGCGTCAGCTAAAAGAAGATACAATTAAAAGTAACCTTATTGAGTCGCAGCAAAGTGCATACGGCCCTGTATGCGTGTATCAAAATAAAGAATACCGATGGTTAACGCTTGCACAAAAAACCAATGAAGACATAACAATTCAAGGCGTTATGAACCTTATACACCCTGAGCAAGTAATAGTACCTGTAAACCAGTGTATGATGTTATTTTTACTTAAACCGGTAGATACACTAAATATATTAAATTTAGGCTTGGGCACTGCAGGGTTTGAGCGAATTATGTATCACTTACAAAGTAATACGCCTTACATAAACACCATCAATACATTTAACACGGTAGAAATAAACCCAAGCATTGCCTTAATTGCTGCCCAGCACTTTAAGTTACCAATTAAGCACAGCAGCTATTTACAATGCGCCGAGCAATATATTACCCAATGCTCTGATCACTTTAACGTAATCACTATCGATATTTTTAGTGGTGAATATCATCAGCCTTTTTTAACCAGCGATAGCTTTTGGCAAAATATAAATCGCTGCAGTGAGCAAAATACGCAAGTAATCATTAATTTAAACCCACAAACAGGCCAAGAGCTGCAAATGCTTTTAGTACTTTTAAGGCAACATTTTAAGTGCTTAGGGATAATAGAGTTTAACGAATACAAAAATATAGTGATCATACTAAGCCAGCAAACATTAATGCATATAAACGTTGATGAAATACAAAACTCACCGGTGTTTATAAACTTTGCGCCAGACCTTTATAAAAGTATTAACAGCATTTACCACATTGAATAAAACGCGTTACCGACCAGGTTCATGTTTTTCATAGCACGGTAAGCTTGTTTCTAACTTCTCCCAGTTAGCTTTAGACGTAACAAAATTATGCGATAAAACCTGCTCAGTAATATCGCTATCAAATATTCCTAAACGAATTCGTATTCTGCTTTTGTCATCATTATTGCTACTATAAACCGGCGAGCCACAACATTTACAAAAGTAACGAGTACGCCCTACTTTAAAACTATACTCGCTAAGTAGTGCCTGCCCTTTGCTTATTGTAAAGTCATCTGTATTTACAAAGCCATTGGTTGCAAATGCAGTCCCGCTGTTTTTTCTGCACAGTGAACAATGACAATGGATAATAGTAGGGCGTGTTGTTCTTTGGTGGTTGAATTTGCAGCAGTGTGTTTGGTATTTAGGCAAGGCAGAGCCTATGATATGTGGTTGTTCCCCATACATAGGCGATAACGTAGCATAAAGACCAAACATGCGCTGCCCTTTGGGTTCTTGCTAGGGACGATTGACTCTTTGTTGCTCGGTTTTTACTTAGCCCACTAGGTTACAAACCTTGCGCCGCGATTAAATCGCCCCTAGATTGAACAAATTTCAATCCATAAAGATCAACACGCCCTAGTTATACTGCCCGACACTTCAACGTTTACTTCACCACACAAACACGAACCCGTATACATATAACATCCTAACTATTAAATTATTTTAAACTCAGCTGAAATTTGCTGAGTTGATTTAATGGATAAGTTTACTGGTTAATTTTCTGAATGGAATAATAATTTTTATATCTTCGCAGTTCCCACGCCATTACGTATTGCTTTAATGATTGACATAAAAACATTAAATTGGTTACATAACCTTTACTTTAAAGTTATAGCCAAAACAATAATTGGTTAACCAAAAAACCTAAACTTACTGAGAGCCAATTATGCATTGTAAACACATGTCACTTTTATGTTTGTTAAGCGCGTTAGCGTCGTGTTCAACCATTTCTAAAAACACGTCAAGCGATTGGCTACTTATTGATGACTTTGAAAATTCACTTAGCAAGTGGCAAAGTGTCGATACGCAAAATGAAACTAAGCCACAGGTTAAAAACCCACAAATAACAGTTATACAATCAGAACAAGCAAACTCATCAACAAATCATTATTTACTAAAAAAGCCTGCGGCTGAGAGCATTGTAGGAAATCGTAAAGCGCTTTCTTATACAAAACTTCCACAAGCGGTTGAAGTTGGCGACACCTACACATTTTATATGCGTATAAACGTGGCTGCTTTTCCTAATAACCATGCTTTTGGATTAAGCAACCTTACGCCAGAGCTAATTAATAAACATGCGTACGATGCGTTTGAGCCTACACTTCGCGTAACCGATAAAACAGAATCAAACGGGCTTGTAAACGATGGCGCATTAATGGTTAAAACCGACAGCGGGTATAGCAACATTCAAAACTACACTACCAAACAGTCAGCTAAACCTCTGCAAACAAATACCTGGTACGACGTATGGTATGTTGTTAATAACGCAGCAGTCTCAGAGCAAGGTCAGCAATATGATGTTTACGTAAAAGGCGGTGAATTTAGCAAGCAAACACTGGTGTATAAAAATGCACAATTTAGAATGAAGCGCGAACAACCTCTTATATATTTTTTAGCAAACTGTAATACAGGCCCAATTAAAAAGCCTTACGGAAATGGTGGCCTCAGATATGACGATTTATACATGAGCAAAGGTACAAACCTAAATAACCCAATGCTATAAAAGTAAGTGAAGTGTTTTTAGGTGTTCTTTTATACATAAGTTTATATTAATAACGCTCTAGCATATTCACAATTAATACCTTACAAACCTGCATTTAAAAATACTTAAATGGTATAATAGCGACCATTATTTGCCATTTAAGTTTTTAAAATGTATCGATTATTTGAAAAAATGACAAAAGCATTTCCTGAGGATCAACCTACTCAGCCGCCTTCGACTTTATTTGCCTTTTGTCGCCACTACACCAAAGGAATGGAACTGTCGTTGCTGCTTATGTCAATCAGTGCCGCCATGCTCGCTATTTTAGAGGTTTCTTTATTTAGCTATATGGGGCAGCTTGTTGATTGGTTAACAGCCTACACGCCCGAAACCTTGTTTGTAGAGCAAAAGTCAGAGCTTATTAAAATGGCTGTCATGCTGCTATTAGTATTGCCCGTAGTCGTATTTTTTCATTCTGCTATTTTGCACCAAGCATTGCTTGGCAATTACCCTATGTCGATTCGCTGGTTAGCGCATCGTTATTTACTGCGCCAAAGTGTTAGCTTTTATCAAAATGAATTTGCAGGAAGAATAGCCACCAAAGTACTGCAAACTTCTTTAGCTGTTCGCGAAACAGTGACCAAACTACTTGATGTATTAATGTATATAGTGGTTTATTTTGGCTCAATGGTATTTTTAGTTGCCGAAGCCGATTGGCGCTTAATGATCCCTTTATTAGTTTGGTTGGTTTTATACATTTGCGTGCAACTTTACTTTGTACCGCGCCTTAAAAAAATTGCCAGCTCACAAGCCGATGCGCGCTCAGAAATGACCGGCCGTATTGTTGATAGTTACACTAACATTTCAACTATTAAATTGTTTTCGTATACCCAGCGTGAAGAGCAATACGCAAAACAAAGCATGGATGTATTTTTACAGCCTGTGTACAAGCAAATGCGCTTAGTAACCAGCTTAAACTTTGTTATTCAAAGCTTAAATTACCTATTAGTATTTTCGGTTGCCGCTGTATCACTTTATTTATGGTCACTTAGTGCAATTAGCGCCGGCGCCATTGCAGTTGCTGTTAGCCTAGCGCTCAGATTAAACGGTATGGCGCAGTGGATCATGTGGGAAATAAGCAGCTTGTTCGAAAACATTGGCACCGTAGCCGATGGTATGAAAACACTTTCTAACCCTATTGAAGTTGCCGATAAACCAAATGCTGATACGCTTAACGTAAGCCAAGGTGCTATTGAGTTTAACAACGTACACTTTAACTACGGCAAAGCTGCAAACGAGACTAATCGAAGCCCAGTAATGAACGGTTTAAACTTAAACATTAAGCCTGGCGAAAAAATTGGTTTAGTCGGTCGCTCTGGCGCGGGTAAATCAACACTTGTTAACTTATTACTGCGTTTTTATGATACCGACTCTGGAACAATAAAAATTGATGGGCAAAACATCACGGACGTAAGCCAAGAAAGCCTACGCAGATATATAGCCATGGTAACGCAAGATACTTCCCTGCTTCATCGCTCAGTAAAAGACAATATTTTGTACGGTCGCCCCGATGCAACACAAGACGAGATGATCAACGCGACCAAACAAGCTAAGGCGCTTGAGTTTATAAACGACTTGGTCGACAGCAAAGGTAATAAAGGCTTTGATGCACAAGTGGGCGAACGCGGTGTTACGCTTTCGGGCGGTCAACGTCAACGTATTGCTATTGCACGTGTACTACTTAAAAATGCACCCATACTTATACTCGACGAAGCCACCAGCGCACTCGACTCAGAAGTAGAAGCCGCAATTCAGGCAAGCCTTGATGATTTAATGACTGGTAAAACAGTTATTGCCATAGCGCACAGGCTCTCAACCATTGCACAAATGGATAGATTAATTGTACTTGATGACGGCGGCGTAGTTGAGCAAGGCACTCATGAAGAATTAATCGCTAAGGGTGGAATATACGCAGCACTATGGACACACCAAACAGGCGGGTTTATAGGCGTCGATTAACCATTAATATTACCTTACGGTAGAGGTAGTTTTATTCTGCTTCTACTTTAAACAAAAAAGCGAAGATGCCTTAAAGGCTCTTCGCTTTTTTTATCGTTATAAATAAATTTTATAACTTTTTTTATAAATTAAGAGATTAGTCTTAACCCTATCATTATCAGCATAACCACATTAGCAAGTACGCCGATTAAAAAAAAGTAACTACGTGGGCTTGGGTTTTTCTCCGTTGCTATAGCGTAGTACAGCGCCATGTGAATTAAACGCGCAATTAAATACACCCAAATACACATTGCAAAAATCGGGCTTTGATAATTAATTACAAACGCAAATAACACCGTACCTATAAATAATGCGCTGTTTTCAAGCGTATTATGAAACGTACGATGCGCTCTAAATATAAAGCTGTCGTGCGATAAATCCTCGTCAATTTTACCTGGTACAGCATTTGGTTCTTTAGCTTTGCTAAACGTAGCCACAGCCCACTGTACAAGCAACATAATTAAATAGAGGTAAAATGCCAAATAGGCCGAAAGTGCAACTTCAGTCATTATTAAATCCTTTGTTTTGTTTTTAACTTAGTATTGATTGCAATTTTAAAGCCTAAGTTAATACACTGATATTCAAAGGGTTAATTTAATAAGCCTAATTACATATGTAAGTAACACACAGCATTGTATAAAATTTACTTGTTATAATTTTAAAAAATTACATCAAAACTAAACTGTATACTGCTGAGTTTACTCCGATCTAAAAAGTTTAAACTCTTCAAGTGAAGCATCCCATAACGCTACCTGATTACGCCCCAAGGACTTAGCCTCATAAAGAGCTAAATCAGCCTGTTCAATCAACTCAGAAGGTGTTCTTGCTTTAAATTTAATAGACGTAACCCCAAAGCTACACGTAACAGGAATATCATCAAATGTCGCTTTTTCAACTTTAATACGAATAGCCTCAGCTATACGTATTGCTTGCTCTTGAGTTGTGTTGGGCAAAATAATACAAAATTCTTCGCCACCAAAACGGGCCACGCTATCACTTTTACGTATATTAGCTTGTAAAAGTTCGGCTACGCCACAAAGTACTGTGTCGCCAACGCTATGCCCATAGGTGTCGTTAACGCTTTTAAAATGATCAATATCGACCATTAAAATACAGTACTCTTCAATCTGAGGTAAATCCAAAAAGTCGCGATTCATAACCTCAAATAAAATACGACGGTTATAACAATTGGTTAAAGGGTCTCTTGCTGCCAAATAGTCTAACTCTTCATTACGTTTTTTAGAGGCAATAAAACTTCTATAAACCAGTAATACAATAGCTAAACAAGCGGCTAATAAAAATGCGAGCGCAATACTGGCGTATTTATTCTTTGAAAGCTCTAGCTCTGATATAACTCTAGCTTGGGCGGCGATTTCAATTTGATTATTTTTCTTTTCAAGCTCAAGCTGATGGCGTTTTTCTTTTTCTCTTAACGTCTCAAGCTCTATTTCCATTTTGTACGAATGCAAATGTGCTTTTTCAAGCGCCAACTTATCTTCACTTCTTTCATTTTGAATAATATCGGTTAGGGCTATTTCTTCTTCTGCATAACGAAGTGACTCTTCTATACGACCACGCAATTTTTCTGCTATTCGAATTTCACGATAGGCATATAGCATATGTAACTTATCATCTATTTCGGTTGATAAAGCGAGTGACCTTTTTAGTAAAGAAATCGCCTCATTTGTATCAATACCAATTAAAATGCCCGCAAGCGCAGTAAGCGACTTTATCTCATAAAGTTTACCACCTGCTTCTCTGGCGAACGACAACGACTCTTTGTAATACTCTATAGCCTTGTTTTTATTCCCTTGGGCACGATAAATATTAGCAATAATACGCGCCGTTATAGAAATGTAGGATGTAAGATTTTTGGTTTTATAAGTTACGTAAGCTTTCTGAGCAAATCTCATCGCTGATTCTAAGTCGCCAGACTCATAGTTAATAACAGCCATTTCTCTTAAAGCTGAAGCGAGCGTTTTTTCCTCGACCATACCTTTTGGCAAATCGATAGTTATTTGATAGAAAAATTCGGCCTGATCAAACTGTCTTAATCGTGTATATACCAGTCCCATTTGATTTGATGTTTTAGCAATCCCAAGCATGTTATTTACTTTTTTATAATATAAATATGCCTCATTTATATGTTCAAGTGATTTTTCATAAAGATTAATATGACGATAAATAATACCCGCCCCTAGTAATGCCTTAGCAAAGCCAACAGGGTCGTCAATGTCTTTATGTCTTTATGTATTTCTAATGCGCGAGTGGAGTAAGAGCTAAAACTAAGTTATCTAAATAACGGTGTGCTTCTGCTAGTGTATTTAAAGTACGCGCCATTAGCTTTAAATCACCTAAATTAGAATATACCTCTAAAGCTTTTGTATAAAAGTGAGCCGTTTGCTCTCTATTTTTGAGGCGTTTGTACGACTGAGCTAATTTTTTATACGTTTCATCTAACTGTCTTTGTATTAATTCGTCTTCATCAACAAGGTATTTTAAAGCAGATGTGTATTGCGCGTTCGCGTTATTGTACTTTTTTTGTTCATAAAACGAATCCCCCTTAGTAAGGAGCACCTGCGCTATAAAAAAGTCATCGCCATACACAAGGGTTGTTGGTAATAAAGTTTCAATGCGGGTAGTAAGTTCGTCATAACGTTTTTCTTCTAATAATATATTTATATAATTAATAGACGCCTTTATTTGGTTTCGTGAATCATTTAATTTGCTGTAGTAAACAGAGGATTGTAAAAAGTGCTCGAGCGATTCATTAATATTGTTATTTTTTTTATTCGCCCTACCTAGCAAGTTATGTAGCTTTGCGCTGAGTAACGTGTCATCAGCACTTTGCGCTTGTGACAACAACGCCTTACTTAGTTCAATACTTGTTATAACGTCAGTATCTATAAGTAATTCAGCTCTTTTTAGCAGCCCTGCATTAGATTCATTAGTTAAATTGTATGAGGTGGTTTCTTGTGCGTAAGCGCTGTTTAAGCTAACAAAGCTTTCACTAAAAATGTAAAATTATAAATTCGCTTTACAATGAAACTATGTATTTGCGAAGGTAAATCCATATTTCGCTTATGATTCAAGTAGGTATAAAATTCCATATTTACCATTTTAGTAATTTATTATTAATACAATTCAAAAGGCTGATGATAAAATATACAAACCGGCGCAATACATCAAGTATTGCTGCTATATGAATACTTTTAATTTATAATTTTAGCATAATTATGCATAGAGCAAGCCTAGCTTCTTAGTTTTAGTGTAACTAACACAATACCATGATCGGTACTTAAATCATCGCGCTCAAATTCGGGATTAATTAAGTGACGATCATAAGTATTATACTCAATCACCTCAAAAAAACTGCCAAGGTAGCTGGCATCAAACTCACAAGATAATAAAATATAATCAAGCACGGAGCTGCTCGCGCCATAATAATGTGTTGGTGCTCTTAAAGGCATAAGCTTAGTTGCATTAACATTTTTTGCTTCGTTTTCATCAGCTAAATCAAAAATGCTATTGCTTTCACTATCGCTTATTTCATCGCTAGTCATTGCCTCACAATTAGACAGTTCATCTTCGCTTAGCTGCGACTTAACAAACAAATCCCATGAATCATTTAAACAATATTTAGCGAGGTAGGTTTTAGCATCAAATGCAGGCGCAAAGCGTAGCGTACTTGTCAGTAAATGGCTTAATACGCCATCCGCTAGTTCATTATTAAAGTCCCCCATTAATAGCATGGGTTGTTGCATAGCTTCGCGACGAGCAATCATTTGTATCATTAGTAATGTAGCTTCACTGCCACGCTGAATAGTTGAGCCCCACCCACCCGCTACATTCGCTTTTAAAATTTCAATTATGTTTTGCTCGGGTGTAAGCTCTTTATTATGCTCATCGACATTAATCATTGGGCGCTTAGATTTAAAATGCACCACGTAACAATCAGTATTGCCTATATGCGGCAGCGTTATAGTTGCTCTTAGTACTTTGCGACTAAAAGTAAACTCACTATTAAGGCCAAGCGCAATTGCAAGCTCACTATCGTGCTCAACCGCTGCTACTTCAACTATGGGGTATTTAGAGGCGATTGCCACTACGGGGCGTTTATAAATAAAGTCATCAATCACCTCTGGCGTATCAACTACAGCAAAGTAATTATAACCTTGCTCGCCTACTAGCTCTTTTAATGAGTCAATGCTAAACACTTCCTGAAAACCAATCACATCAGGGGCATGTTCTGTTAAGTAATCAACAACCCAACGCTGCTTTTTAGCCCACTGCTGCGCAGTATAAATTTTCTCAAACTCATAGTATGCATTGGGCGGCTTAAGATAGTTAAACAGATTAAATGTGGCTATTTTTAGTTGGGTGTTAATAATTCCAGATTCATCACTGTTTAAACCTGTATCTAACTGTTTAAGATCTTGATTGCTGATGGGGTTCGCCTAAGTAAAGTTGAAAGTGTTGCTGGCTTATAAACTATCATTTTATTACATGTTTACGTAATAAATCAGCCAGCTTAATTGTAATTTTATACACTCTTTTATTTTAGTCTTTATTATATCCCTCAATAAATAGCATTAACGTGCTTAACCATATAAAATTCGCGGCAATTAAATATGAGCGAAGCGACATTGTAATGAGTAGAAAGATTGAACTATTAGCCCCAGGCGGTGATGTTAACGCGGTAAAAGCAGCCATTGTAGCCGGTGCTAATGCGGTTTATTGTGGATTAGATACCTTTAATGCACGTAACCGAGCGTCTAATCTTTCGTTTGATGAGCTTAACGGCGCACTTCGCCTAGCCCATGAATACGGCTGTGAGATTTTTTTAACGCTAAATGTAGTTATATTAGAGCACGAAATGGGTGCGCTATTTAAGCTATTAAATCAGCTAGTAAATACCACGCTCGACGGCATTATTGTGCAAGACCTAGGGTTATTCAATATAGTTAAAAAGCACTTTCCTACTTTGCATATTCACGCATCAACGCAGTTAACTACGCATAACGAATCACAAGTTGAGTTTTTAGCCCGCATTGGCGCTACACGTGTAAATTTATCGCGCGAGCTTAACTTAACTGAAATCAAAATACTGACTGACGTAGCGCATAAATGCGACGTATTAACCGAAGTGTTTGTGCACGGCGCCTTATGTATTGCGTTTTCAGGGCAATGCTATTCAAGCTCAGTAAGTGTGGGTAACTCGGGCAATCGTGGTCGCTGCTCGCAAGCGTGTCGTGATGAATACGAGCCAACGGCGATGGGTAACAAACACCCATTAAACTTAAAAGATAATTCAGCTTATTTTGACCTACCAGAGCTGGTAGCCGCAGGTGTTGACTCGTTAAAAGTAGAAGGTCGTATTAAAGGCGCTAACTACGTACATACGGTTATTGATAGCTGGCGTAAACAGATAGACACGTTTGTGCAAACCGGTAATTTAATTGAAGACGATTCAAGCTTATACAAAGTATTTAACCGTAATTTTACTAATAAGTTTTTGCAAGGTGACATGACAAAAAACATGTTTACCGACAACCCGCGCGACCATAGCTTTGATCACGCTAACGAAAAGAATAACGCAATTTCGGTTGTGCAAATTTACGATGCACAGCAAGAGCTCGCCGCAGAAAAAAATGATATTGATACGTTAGTTAAAAAGAAGATTGAGTTTTTAGATATTTCAAAACGAGAACTACGCTTTGAGTTTGGCGGTCAATTAAACCAGCCATTTACAGTAACACTGACAATAAACGATAAACACGACAACACCCTAGCAGAGCAAAGCGCCCTTCAACCTCTACGCTTTGAAGTTCAATCGCAAATGCCTATGCAAACCGCTGATAAATCAGTTGTTGATATTGCAGCTATTGATAAACGCTTTAAAACCTTTAGTAATGCCAATTTTGAAATTAAAAATATGGATTACTCAAACTTAGGCAACAACTTAAGCATTCCGTTTAAAGAGCTTGCCCGTATTAAAAAGCAAGTCGCGTTTTTATTAAACGAAGGTAAAGACGTACTCGCCCCTGTTGAACTGCCAAAACTAGTAAACCACCCTAAAGCCGATAACAAAACAACACTCTCTATTTTAATATCGGACATAAAAGACGTTCACCTATGTGATTTAACAGGTGGCGATGTTTACTTTAAATTACCAGAGAGCTTTAGAACCGATAACGATAAATACATTAATGTATTTTTAGAGCACCCACAGTTAATTCCGTGGTTTCCAGCCGTGTTAATTGGTAAAGATTTTGAAGAAGCGGTACGTTTGCTCGAGGTTGTAAAACCTAAGCTTATTATTAGTAACAACACAGGCGTTGCATTTAAAGCAGTACAAATGGGTATTGACTGGATTGCAGGCCCGTTGTTAAACACCACAAACTCTTATGCGTTACTAACACTACAAGAAGATTTAAACGCAAAAGGCGCGTTTATTTCAAACGAAATAAACAAACCACAAATGCGTAATATTAAACGCCCTAACAACTTTAAAATGATGTACAGCATTTATCATCCAATACTAATGATGACCAGCCGACAGTGTTTTTTCCAGCAAACAGTAGGATGTAAAAAACCACGCATTGACGCAAGCTGTATGCTGAGCTGTAAAAAAGAAACCACCGTTACCAATGTCAAAGGCATTAGCTTTGCTATTGATAAACAAAAAGGCGGCTACCCAAGTATTTATAACCATGAGCAATTTTTAAACATGGATATTGTGAGTGACTTTGCCGACAAATTTGACGAGTTCATGATTGATTTAACCGACATTGGCTCAGGCGATAAAGAAAAACTAGATAAAGCCGTGTTACTCGCCCATTTCCAAGATTTAATTAGCGGGCAAACACAAGCAGCTGATCAATTAAATCACATGGTAAAAGTAAAAACACGTCAGCAATATGTTGAAGGCTTAAACAGCTAAGGTAAGTAATAAAATGACATTGCCATTATTATATTCATTACAACACTGCCCATATGCAATGCGAGCACGAATGGGTATTTTAATGGCAGAGCAACAAGTGCTTCTACGTGCTATAAAAACTAAAAATAAGCCGCCGCATCTTTTGCAAATATCGCCAAAAGGCACGGTGCCAGTTTTATTGTTGCCGAATAATCAAGTTATAGATGAAAGCCTAGATATTATGCTGTGGGCTTTAAAGCAAAACGATTCGCATAATTTACTGCATACTCAAGACCCATTAGCACTTGAGCGCATGCTTGAATTAATTAAGCTAAACGACACACAATTTAAGCCTGTGCTCGAAAAGTATAAGTTTTATGCTCGCACAAAAGACATGGCACAAATTTATTATCAAAAAGCCTGCGAAGAGTTTATTAAGCAATTTGAAGCAAAACTAACCACGCATAAATACTTAATGGGCGATGAAAAAAGCCTAGCCGACTATGCTCTGCTGCCATTTATTAGACAGTTTGCCCGCGTAGATAAACACTGGTACTTACAAAGTGAATACACGCATTTACGCGCATGGTTAAACGAGTTTTTACACGCCCCTATGTTTACCAAAGTTATGGCCAAATTTGATTTGTATATGGACTGCGGCAAAGAGTTTTTATACGGCGTTAAAAAACCTTAACTTAGCCTTTGTTTTATAAGAAGTTACATTACTATAGCTAGCTGCAAACCTCAGCATTGAATTATTCTCATCATCGAATTTAAACCATTTATTTACGCTATACTGCCCTCCCCATTACTAACAAACGCTATGCATTATGAACTACTCAAACTTTGGCACTAAATTTACACAACCCAACGGCATTACCCAATTAATGGAAGACTTAGGCGGGGCTAAAAACAGTAACAATCCTAATATTGTTATGCTGGGTGGCGGTAATCCCGCATTAGTACCACAAGTAAATGAGGTTTTTTTAAGTGAATTACAAAAACTCGTTGCCAGTAACAAGGTATCGCAAGTATTTGGGCTCTACGATGGCCCAACCGGTAACGACGAGTTTAGAGCAGCATTAGCTGGCCAGCTAAGTAAAGAGTACGCATGGGATATTAGTGCCGATAATGTAGCACTTGGCAATGGCAGCCAAGCTAACTTTTTTGTGTTGTTTAATATGTTGGCAGGCGAAATGCCGGATGGCAGCCATAAAAAGATTTTATTTCCCCTTGCGCCAGAGTACATAGGTTATGCCGATCAAGGTTTATCGGCTGATATGTTTGTTGCCATAAAGCCTGATATCGAAATTTTGAATACAGGCAGCACATCAAAACAGTTTAAATACGTCATTGATTTTAAAGCAGTTGAAAAAACACTAGCAAACGACAGCAGCATAAGCGCGCTGTGCGTATCACGCCCTACTAACCCAACAGGTAATGTAATTACTGATGATGAAGTAAAACACCTTGATTTGCTCGCTAAGCAATATGGTATTCCACTCATTATTGATAACGCATATGGCGACCCGTTTCCAGGTTGTATTTACACCGATGCAAACCTAACGTGGAACTCAAACATTATTTTATGTATGTCACTTTCAAAACTGGGCCTACCGGGTTTACGCAGCGGTATTGTGGTTGCCAATAATGAGATTATTAAAGCAATTGGCCGCGTAAACGGCAGCATGGTGTTATCGCCAAATAGTATTGGTCCAAGCTTAGTGACACGCTTAATTAACGACAACGAACTACTGCCACTGTGCCGCAACGTGGTACTGCCTTTTTATCGTAATAAAGCACAAATCGCGATTGAATTATTTGATGAAGTATTTGCCGAACTACCTGTTTATTTGCACAAAGTTGAAGGTGCATTTTTTATGTGGCTGTGGTTTAAAGATGCAAAAATAACAAGCGAGGTATTGTATCAACAACTCAAAGAACAAGACGTGTATGTGATCCCAGGTCACAACTTTTTTATCGGCATTGACGATGATTGGGCGCACAAGCACGAGTGTATTCGTATTAACTATGCTACCGATGCAGATACCCTAAAAAAAGGCTTAGAAGCGATTAAAAACCTAATAAAGTAAATATACTGATGCCGATATTAATATCGGCATCAGTCATTTAACTCGCTTATATATACGTTTAAAATTCATGCAAACGCACTGTATCCCCTTTAAATTTATATACAAGTTGGTATCCTACGCGCCCTTTTTTAACATATGCTTATAAAAAAGAAATCGTCAAGGAGCGAATACTGCTGCAAGGCACTTAGTTTAAGTGGCAGCAATAACACAACAGGCATCGCGTATAATTATTGATTTTAAACGTAAGATGTAACTTTAAATAGCAACATGCATTAGCACTATTAAGGTCAATTATGCGATTAGGACCAGGACTACTCGTCACTGCAGCCTTCATTGGGCCAGGAACAATTACTACCGCCAGCGTGGCAGGTGCAAACTTTGGTTTTGCACTTATATGGACATTACTGTTTTCAGTTGTTGCCACTATATTATTACAATCTATGGCGGCGCGCCTTGGCGTTGCCACCGGGCAAGATTTAGCTCAAGCGCTCAGAGCACATATTCAAACGCCTTTATTTAAATCTTTAGCTATATTTTTAGTCATCAGCGCCATTGGTGTGGGCAGTGCAGCTTATGAAGCGGGTAACTTAAGTGGCGCTAGCATGGGATTAATTGAAATATTCCCTCAAGTTAGCTCCCAACTATGGACACCACTTATTGCTTTTTTTAGTGCAGCTTTACTGTATAGCAGCAAACATAAAGTGGTTGAAAACGCGCTAATTTTACTCGTTATTTTAATGAGCTTAGTGTTTATCTCAACACTTGTAATGGCAGCGCCTTCACTGGGTGATGTATTTGCTGGCTTTATTCCTAGTATGCCTGAAGGCTCTATTACAACCATACTAGCTTTAGTTGGTACTACCATTGTGCCGTATAACTTATTTTTGCACTCCGGCGTACTCGCTGCTAGACACGACAGTAACAGCGACATGCAAAAAGTGATTAAACAAACAAATGTTGATACAGGCCTATCAATCACTTTAGGCGGTGTGATCACTTTAGCTATTTTATCTACAGCTTCAGTTGCATTTTATGGCACCGATGCGGGGAAAATTAGTGCGGCTAACATGGCTGTGCAGCTAGAGCCATTGCTTGGCGACGCCGCTCATTACTTTTTTGCTATTGGTTTATTTGCTGCAGGTTTAACAAGTGCTATTACAGCGCCGCTTGCCGGTGCTTACGCCGTGTGTGGCATGTTAGGATGGTCTAACGATATGAGTAACACGCGCTTTAAAGGCGTCGCTATTGTTATTTTATTGTTTGGTGCTGCTGTGGCGTCACTCGGTTTAGACCCTGTCGCGGTAATTATATTCGCGCAAGCGGCTAACGGGTTATTACTCCCTATTGTTAGCACCTACCTTGTATGGCTGGTTAATCAAAAAGGGGTTATGGGAAACTACACTAACTCTTTGATGTTAAACCTGGTAACCCTACCCGTTTTAATCCTAATTTTTGGGCTAAGTAGCTACAAACTAATTAGTTTAATTTTGTAACTATTCAGCCTCATCTGAAATGAATATATCAGGCAGCTGATTTTTGAATAATAACTCAAGGGCTAGGCTTGCAGATACATATTGTTTTCTGCAAGTCGATAAATAGCTTCTCA
>NZ_JADYXA010000100.1:0-861 GCF_015864495.1 Pseudoalteromonas sp. SWYJZ98
GTAGGCGTATTCGGTGTTGAACTCGCCGCCTGGGTCGATCATCGCCAAAGGTTTGAGGGAGATGAACCCGCTGTTGTACGTGATGCTGCCTGTAGCGTCTCCGGTGAAACCGCCTGTGCCGTTGTCGGTTGCGGTCTTCAACACACCCCCAGACTCCCAGGTCACGACGACGGACCCTGGTTCCAAGGGGGAGTGCGGTACGGTCCACGACAATTCGGGCATCCGAAAACCGATGGCGGCAGATCGGTTGGTGTACGCAGACTTCTCACCCCACGAGTAGATGATGGATGAGCCAACGTCTGGCATCGAGGGGAACGTTACGGCGATGGAGCCGTTGTCGTAGTTGACGGTGCCAACCCCCGTGCCCGTCAGGTTGCCGAGACCGTCGTCCTGGATGGTGTACCAACTACCGAGCGCCCGGAAGGAAACCACCAAGGAGTTCGCAGCCGGGAACGGCCGCAGGATGTCAACGAAATTGAAGCCGCGGTTTTCCTGCCCGATCTTGATGCGCTTGCTGTGCGGCGCGGCGCCAACGGTAACAAGCCGTGGCGTCTCGGCCAAGACCAAGGATCGCTGTGCGGAAGGCCGCTGGTCGAGCGCACTGACTTCCGTCCGCGCGTTGGGAACCAGTTGGGTGTAGACGCTCTCCACCTGCACCGTTGCGTCGCCGATAGCCCCCGCCGATTCCAGGGCAACGACACCGTGGTACGACCCGGCATCCGCGACGGTGGTGTCACGGACCTTAGTCTTGCCGTCGGCCACGGCGAAAAGCCGGGATGGGGGTGAGCCAGGGAAGTTGACGCGCAAGGCATCGCTGATGTCACAGGTGACAACTTCCGCTTCAAAGTCCACCAAACCGCC
>NZ_JADYXA010000101.1:0-799 GCF_015864495.1 Pseudoalteromonas sp. SWYJZ98
TCGCGCTCGAAGGCTTCGACACCGACGAGCCCAAGGTGCGCACCCCCGCCGAGATCGAGCTGGGCGAAGCCTACCGCCTCGTGCCGCTGGTCTCCACCTGGCTGAAGGCGGTGGGCGAGCGCGTGTACGAGGCGCTGCAGGCAGGCAAGCGCGTGGCTCGCGCCGACGGCGTGGCCTACAAGCTGGTCGAAGGCAAGAAGGGTGCACGCACCTGGACTGACGAGACCGAGGCCGAGGCCGCGCTGAAGAAGATGCGCCTGAAGACCGACCAGATGTATACCCAGTCGCTCATCTCGCCCACCACCGCCGAGAAGTTGGTGAAGGCGCCCAAGGCCAAGAAAGGTGAACCCACACTACCGCCTGTGCTCGGCCCCACTCAGTGGAACCGACTGCAGGCGCTCATCACACAGGACATTGGCAAGCCCAGCATCGTCCTAGAAACTGACCCGAGACCGACCATCGCCACCGCGCTGGACGGGTTCGGAGACGTACCGCCCGCTGACAACAGCGATCTTTTTTCCTGAAAACTGAAACTCTGAAAGCGCAGACATGAGCAATTTCGCATCTTCCCAACCCGTCATCCTCAAGGGCCTGCGGGCGGCATGGCTCGACATCTTCAAGCCCGGCGAGGGCATGAACGGCGGCGCGCCGAAGTTCAAGTTCACCGGCCTGATGGAACCCGAAAGCGAAGCGCTGAAGATCGGCAAGGCAGCAATGCTGGAAGCCGCCACCAAGCTCTGGGGTCCCGCGAACGCCGCCAACATGATCCGCTCCATGGCTGCCAACAGCCGTGCGATCC
>NZ_JADYXA010000103.1:0-743 GCF_015864495.1 Pseudoalteromonas sp. SWYJZ98
CGATGCCAATTCGAGACTGGCGAAATGCAATGAGTCGTTTTATCATTGAATTTGAGGAACGACTCAGCAAGCATATTTAAAATCTAAAAACGGGCAGTTACACAGAATCCGTTACAGGCTCAACCCAAATGATATACCTTATGGTTTTTGGCATTAGTATTATGAAAAGCAACACTTTTTGGTATGGGTTTCTTCTGTTACTTTTAACTACCACAGGCTATGATATCTACACTTCATCATTCAATGTTAGTTTACAAACAACTCATCCAACATGGCTTAGTTACCTAACTCTTACTTTGGACACTCTGACTGTTGGCGCATGCTTAGGCATTATCTATAAGCGTTATTTTTTGCATCATTTTATTTGGCTATTAATTATATTCGCTCAAATAACGACTGTTTTACTGACTCTTTATTATGAGTTTACTGCTGGCGGCTATACTACCAGTGAAATGTTAATGCTCTCTAACATCATTTTCTTTGTTGCCTTAATTTTCTTATATCCTCTTATTACTTATTATCAAGTAGTTAAATTACACTCCAAACCATGCAATCCTGACTTGCAATAAAGATCTATTAATTGAGATGAAGTTATTGAGTTAATGGCACAAAAAAAGGCGCATTAAGCTGTCTCTTGATCACAAGTCTGACTCAAGAGATTTTGCTAAATCGTAGCCTTCCAGGATGGCTTGTAACTTAAGCCATCCTTTCCATAACACTTTCACAGATGCACGCCCTGTGCG
>NZ_JADYXA010000104.1:0-708 GCF_015864495.1 Pseudoalteromonas sp. SWYJZ98
AGCTCTATGCGTTTGCAAGCGAGCTGATGAGTGCAGGCACCAAACACATCCACATTGCACAAAAAGGAGGAAGAAAAGCCCGAAGCGCAACACTGGATATCACCTATGCGCCAGTGACACTGAAAGTGCCTTACAATAAAAAAGGACACTCTCTCCCAGTTTACTATGTCGGCTGTGCAGAGCGAGGAAACGCTGAGAACGATTTAAGCTGGCACTTATTAACTAGTGAACCAGTCACCAGCAAAGAAGACGCCTTAGCCATCATCACCTACTATGAGCACCGTTGGCTTGTTGAGGAATACCATAAAGTCTGGAAAAGTGATGGCACGAATATCGAAAGTTTACGCCTTCAAAGCCAAGATAACATGGAAAGGTTGGTGACGATTAATGGGTTTATTGCGACGCGAATATTGCAACTAAAGTTCACCAATGAGCAGCCTGATTCTCCAAGTTGTGAACAACTGCTACCTCCTAAAGCATGGAAGTTATTGTGGTTAAAGAGAATAAAAACACCATTGCCTGAAACTGCTCCAAATATGTCATGGGCGTATCGAGAACTGGCAAAGTTAGGGGGTTGGAAAGATACCAAGCGCACAGGGCGTGCATCTGTGAAAGTGTTATGGCAAGGATGGCTTAAATTACAAGCCATCCTTGAAGGCTACGATTTAGCAAAATCTCTTGAGTCAGACTTGTGATCAAGAGACAGCT
>NZ_JADYXA010000105.1:0-705 GCF_015864495.1 Pseudoalteromonas sp. SWYJZ98
AGAGGTTGTCGTGAAGCGCCTGCGCACAAAAGCCTCCATCCAAGACGCTCTCATGGAAGCCATGAAAATTTCCCGCTAAAACCCCTCACAACCCCCTTGCGCAGTTTTTGCGCGTTTGCTAAACTTCCTACCATCAACAACCGAAAGGCAATCATGGTCGGAGTAAATGGCATTGAGATCAAGGTGGGGCAGGTGTGGCGCTGCCGAGATGGTAAAGAGCGCAAAGTCGTCAGCAACGACGGGCACGACGATTGGCCGTGGGACCTCGAAAACGGCGACTCGGTGTCCGACACTGGCGCTGAGTTTTATGACGGAGAGAGCAACAGCGACCTGATCGAACTCGTCAAGGACGAGAACGGCTTCACGATCTGGCGCGGCGGTGAGCAGCCGGCGGAAACGCGCGGGAAGGTGGTCGAAGTTAGGATCGGCCGCTCGACCAAGCACGGTCCTGCCGACAGATATATGTGGAACCACTGCGGTAACGCAGACATCGCCGCCTACAAAGTGGCCGAGAAAGCCGCAGCCCCGCAGCCCTCCGACAGCGCCACCCTCGCCGAAGAAACCCTGAGCGCCCTCGGCTGGACGTTCGACGGCCAAGCGTGGACGGAGCAGCCGAAGGCTGAATTGCCCATCGGTATGGTGCCCAACGCGCTCGACGTGCAGGTCGGCGGCACCCACTACAAAGACTGCGCCATCCAACCCATC
>NZ_JADYXA010000106.1:0-700 GCF_015864495.1 Pseudoalteromonas sp. SWYJZ98
ATCGAAGAAATACTGGCTATTGATGCGGTGGTCGGCCATGGCGTTGAGGTATCGGCGCGCTTTCTCCACCGGATCCGCTGTGGAGCCGTCCGAGAACTTTATCGTCTCGACAGGCCCCGCAACTGCGCCAGCGGCTGGTGCCGCCAACTCGCCAGAATCCTCCGCGACGATCACCGCGCCGCGCAGCACGCGCCTCGCAGCGCGCATGCGGTCATCGGCAGGCTCGCCGATCAACTCGATGGCCTGCCGGATGGCTCGCACCGCCGCACTAAGCGTCGTGAAGTCGGTGGTGGCTGGTGCCGCCTGTGCCGTGGGGGCGGCCAGGGTAGCGTTGTGGGCCATCACGATTTCAGTGACCGCACCGGATTCGACATTCCGCCCAAGGTACGAGACAAGGCCACGGCCTTCCTTGTTCACGATGCTCCAGCCCTCGTAGCCATCTTTGCCGCCAGAGCCGTACCAGCGCTCAATCCACGCCCCTGCGGCTGGTGCCGCCTGTGCCGTGGCGGTTTCTGGGTAGGGCCAGTCCTTCAAATGCTCGACGGCTTCGGCCACCGTCTTGTCAATCGCACTGCCGGGTTGGTAGCCAATCTTCTCCTTTGCTCTCAAGAACAGGCCGATCATCGTGCTCAGTAGAGCGTGCGTCTTGGTGTTCGTCGCCCCGGCTGGTGCTTGCCCATTTGCCAATCGCAACACCGCT
>NZ_JADYXA010000107.1:0-684 GCF_015864495.1 Pseudoalteromonas sp. SWYJZ98
AATGCCAATCCATAACTGGAATCTGACATTGTCGCAATTGGCCATCCACTTCGAAGGTAGATTAGATGGTGTGCTAGATATTTAGCAATTTAGGCTGACACAGAATTCTGAACGCCCTCAAAGGCAATTAAGCTTCTTCACCGTCCATTAATCCCCAGCCGTCACCATATCCATTAAAGCTATTAGCAATGCTTTCAATGTATTGCTCAGCTTGGCCTAAAAGGGTGTGCTCTGGCACCATTTGTACTTGAGTGATTACTTCCCAAACGCCAGTGTCTTTACATTTTTCAAGTTCAGCCTTTTGAACTAATGCATCAGAGACTATTTCTTTAGCAAATTTTTCAGCATCGGCTTCTTGTTCAAATAAAATAAAAAAATCGACTTGGTGCATTTTATTTAAATCAATGCCAGCAGCGGCTATTTCGGCTAAAAGTTGGCCGTTATCATCATCAGGGAATTGCATTAAAAACTCATTTAAAATTAATTTTTTATTCGTAGGCACTATTGTAACTAAAATATTGTCTTAACGCGTACTAATTTTAATTATGCTGATATTTATTCAAAGCCTAGATTCAAATTGTAAGTGCATAACTTGTTTTGGCTAGATTAAGTGGTCAGTTGCTCATAAGCTAACTACTTTTTCTCCGGCAAGAGATTTTACAATGAGACATTACAAACAACTGA
>NZ_JADYXA010000108.1:0-670 GCF_015864495.1 Pseudoalteromonas sp. SWYJZ98
AGATTGCGTTTTTGTCGAAACGTCCAACGGCGGGGAATTCACTATTAACGTGAATACCGGTCACATTAACCAATGCTGAACATTTAGGAGAAAACCATGCAAGCTATCCGCACCAAATATCACGGCCCTACCGATACTAAAGGTTCGCGTATCAGCGCGCAATGCGAAGCCGGACGCATTTATGTGTCCTATGACCACGCGCTTAATATTTACGGTAACCATAAAGCCGCATGCGATGCGCTGGTGAAGAAACTGGGTTGGGATGCCGACCATTACGACGATATGGTCGGTGGTGAATTCGACGGCGCACATTACTGGGTTTTCGACGATAAGCGTTTGAAAGCCATTGATGCATGGGTGCAATTTACGCGCAAGGGTACACCTACTGGCAACCCATGGTCAAAGCCTGAATTCCGCGCGCTTGTCGAATGCGTGGCACGTTCGCAAGGGTTCTATGGCACTGCATTGGATTTTGTTGATAAGCGCGACGGGGAATAATCCATGAATGATTATCTTGCAGCAATCCTAACCGGCCTTCTTTTTAGTTTGCCGCTTCTGGTTGATTTTATTTTGAGGGGTTGATTTTATTTTGAGGGGTTGATTATGAAAACATACGCATCACACGGCGGGACGCTTTACCCGCTTGCAAAAACATATGCCGATAATGAAA
>NZ_JADYXA010000109.1:0-608 GCF_015864495.1 Pseudoalteromonas sp. SWYJZ98
AATATTGAATACTAAAGTAGATACCAATCAATCAACTCATAAGAGTTAATTAAATGGCACTGAATGGTACTGCTACCATTCTTTTTTTACTTTTGAAAACTCTGTACAAATAATAATGTTATTTATACGAATTTTATTATCAGCTTTTCCAAATTTTTAAAGAGCAAGAGAAATAAAAACTTCTCAAAATTAAACACACTCTATTCTCAGGCGGTTAATGGCCCGATAAAGAATATTTATTTTTAAGAAGTAAAAGTGGTGGAGCTAAGCAGGATCGAACTGCTGACCTCCTGCGTGCAAGGCAGGCGCTCTCCCAGCTGAGCTATAGCCCCACATATGCTGGTACTTACTGTTTTAACCATCTTCTTGATTAGACAAGAAGTGGTGGGTCTGAGTAGATTTGAACTACCGACCTCACCCTTATCAGGGGTGCGCTCTAACCAGCTGAGCTACAGACCCAAAACAATAAGTGTTGTTCTCTTTACAATAACAATCATCTGTGTGGACACTACGAACAAATAAGTTCTAAATCGTATAAGGAGGTGATCCAGCCCCAGGTTCCCCTAGGGCTACCTTGTTACGACTTCACCCCAGTCATGAATCACTCC
>NZ_JADYXA010000011.1:0-99114 GCF_015864495.1 Pseudoalteromonas sp. SWYJZ98
GGCGGCGACAGTCACAGGGATATGGCCTAACCAGCTTAGTTTCTCTAGCAGTTCGATGGCTGTCATTCAGTATTTCTCGTCAGTATCTATAATGAGCCCAGGGAACATTCCAATACACTGGTCTTATTTAAGCTTCCAGCTAGACGAGAGGATAGAAGATATCCCCGATGGGCTGAGGGATCCCCACTTTATCCAGCGGCCTCTTTTTCGTAATTCAAAATAAAGTTTTTTAAACTTTTTTCTATATAGCTTTGTGTAATACGTCTCTTACATAGCTTTATGACTTGCTTGGCTAAGGTTAAAAATGAAAGAACTCGGCGATTCTTAACGCTATTTGCTTGAAATTTTATATGCCACTTTCTTTTTTCTGCTTCACACCCTATAAACCATAACGCAGTGCTCGCTATTGTGGCTATCAAGCATAATATTCCTATTCTATTTATGCCGGTGCTTTTACTAAAACGCCACGAAAAACCATATCTCAAACTTTTGTCATCGCGGAAATTTTGCTCTATTTGCATTCTTTTACTATATAAACCAACTACTCGCTTACTCGTCATTGTATTGTCTGATGTCGCGAGTAACCATGGCTCTTTAGCTAAGTTTTGATACATTTTTGTATCTTTCGTAAATCTGCTTTTTCCTTTTCTTCCTTTATTTTTTCCATGATATACGTGTAAAAATGCATCGCATGCTGTCGGGCTGGACTGAGTTAGTCGTGCTTGACCTAACGCCTTAGGTATATCGCTGGCACCAGCCCTAAGTTGTTTTAATGTATGCCATTGTGATTGCATGGCTAGTTTACACTTCATTGAGCCTCTTAATCGACCTATCATATGCCAACCAAGTTCGCGTACTTTACTATACCAAGGCGTAAGAAAGCCGCCGTCTGTTACAATATAGACACTAGGATGTCGTCCAAGCACTTCATAAAGTTCATCTAAAAACAGGCTGTTGGTTGCTGGGCTATCAAAATCCTTCTGCTCAACAATCATGTTATAAATCACGATAGAGCGCCCATCCACAAGTAAGCTTGCTCGCAGTAAGTGATAGTCGTGACCACAGGCACCGCTCCAGTCAACGGCAATTGCAAGCATGGGTAAAGAGTCAATAATAGGATGAGCTAATGCTTCATAGATAGCGACCCTTTCATTGTAGAGGTGAGTATTTTTTAAGAAGCGATCAACGCGTTTTATTTTATGTTTTACATCCACAGCGCCAGACAAATTTCTGCCGATTTCAGTTAAGGTAAGTTTATTGCCCGAAATTAATGCATTACTGCAGCTTAGTAATGTTTTTACTCTGGCATTATTGAATGGCGCTAATGCATGTTTAAAGTACTTATGGCAAACTGATGTCTCAGGCATAGCAGTTGTGACTTATGTGGGTTGTGGTGATTTACATAAGATCATAAATTGCTGTGCCTGTCACGTTTTGGGGATTCGTCAGCCCGATGGGTTAAGCCAAAACCATCTAAGTATCCCCATAAAAAGAAAGATGCCAGTCAGCTTAACTGACTGGCATTAGCCAAATGGCGTTTTTTTTAGAAGTTAGCGATTAGTGAGTTTTTTCAAACTCATCAACTTCACGCTCTGCTTCTTCTTTAGATTTACCATACTGCTGCTGGATTTTACCCACTAGCTCTGTACGGCTACCTTCAATTTTGTCTAAATCGTCGTCAGTAAGATCGCCCCATTTTTGTTGAGCCTTACCTTTAAGTTCGTTCCAATTACCTTTCATACGATCGCTGTTCATAAGTTTCTCCTTACTTAGATTTAATTAACGTTCAGTATAAAAGGAGCAAGGCGTGTACCAATGAATAATAATGATTTTATTGTTTTTATTATCAGTTGGTTATATTTTTATGTTGAGCGATTTTGTTTTTAATATTGCGCTATTTATTAAAAAATATACATAGCAGCCTGTAATTATTGCTGACATAAATCAGGCCGCTTTGATGTAACTCATTCTTAAATTTTTGTTTTAAGCTAATATGCAGGTATTAAACAAAGTAGTTAACCTGAGTGAGTTATGAATACAAAAACGTGTGAATACGGAGTGGGTGACTGCTCATACAAAATGGCAGGTGAGTTAGCAGGTATTACACAATTGGTGAATGCGTTTTACGACAATATGGACGCTTTAAAAGAGGCTGAAAATATAAGGAGTATGCATTCAAAAGACTTATCGGCATCGCGTAAAAAGCTTGCTTACTTTTTGTCGGGCTGGTTAGGTGGTCCTAAATTATACGCTGAACATTTTGGTAGTATTAACATACCTCAAGCGCATAAACATTTACATGTAGGAATTGAGCAAAGTGATGCATGGCTTTTATGCATGCAAAAAGCGGTTGATGAGCAACCTTACGAAGCCTCATTTAAAATTTACTTAATGGATCAATTACGAGTGCCTGCAGATCGAATTAGAATGGTATCTGGTAGTTAATATATGTGGAGTATTAAAGTTAGGGCTCTGGGTTTTTAAATATTTACTTTATTTCATTTAGAGTTATCATCGCGAATCGAGTTAAAAATCTTAAAAGGGATGGAATATAGAATGGAAAAAGTTGGCTTATTAGTAATGTTATCGTTTGTTTTTTTGTCGACAACAGCATCTGCTTCACCACTTATAAAGCAATGGGCTGGAACTGGCATGGATGCAGATAAATACTTTTGTGAATATGGTGATGGTGAAGTAAAGGTTATATACGGTAATCAAAATTGCCCATCATCAAACTAGTTTAAGATATTAAATATCAACCGCAGCGTCGCTGCGGTTTTTTGTTACAATGCACACAAAGCAATTTAGGGTAAATAGCTGTGCTGCCGGTTCAAGACATATATCAACAACTCGTTACTACATTACAAAGTAATCCTATTACGTTATTACAAGCGCCGCCTGGTGCGGGTAAGTCTACGTGGTTGCCGCTGCAACTAATGCGCGATGGGCATTTTAAACGTATTGTAATGCTAGAGCCTCGCCGTTTAGCTGCACGTAATATTGCCAGTTATTTAGCAAAGTGCCAAAACGAGAGTGTTGGGCAAAGTGTGGGCTTGCGGATTAGGGGCGAGAGTAAAGTAAGCGCTAATACGCGCCTCGAAATAGTCACCGAAGGCATGTTAACGCGCATGCTGCAAAACGACCCCGAATTAAGCGATATTGATTTACTGATATTTGATGAATTTCATGAACGTTCAATTGCAGCCGATACCTCACTTGCCTTTGCGCTCGAGACCCAAAGTGCGCTGCGTGAAGATTTAACCATTATGCTTATGTCGGCAACTCTTGATACTGAGCGTTATACAGCGTTTTTTGACTGCCCTGTAATTCAATCAAGCGGTCGCAGCTATCCAATAGACGAAGTATACATACCCATAAAAGAAGAAAGTCGCTGGCTTGATGCAATTCCTAACATAATAAAACAAGCACTTAATGAGCAAACAGGCAGCGCGTTGGTGTTTTTACCTGGGCAGTTTGAGATATTACGCGTGCAACAAGCACTGAGCGATTTACCCAGTAACTGCCAAGTTGCAACGCTATTTGGCGAGCAAGATAAAGCTAATCAGCAAACTGCTATTGCTCCTGCACCAAACGGCATGCGCAAAGTAGTGCTTACCACCAATGTAGCCGAAACTAGTTTAACTATTGAAGGTATACGCATTGTAATTGATAGCGGCAAGCGCCGTGCAGCCACCTTTAATTTAAAAACAGGGGTTACAGAGCTCACAACACAAAGTATATCGCGCTCGTCTGCTGTGCAGCGCGCTGGGCGTGCAGGGCGAATAGAGCCGGGCATTGTTTATCGAATTGGCTCAAAGCAAACCTTTGAGCGACGTAATAGTCACGACAATCCCGAAATACTCACATCAGACATAAGCCAACTTATGCTTGAGGCAAAGCAATGGGGAGCCAGTATTGATGAGCTAACCTTGCTCGATAAGCCCACTGAGCAGCAATGCGAGCAAGCAAGTAATCTGCTTAACATGCTAGAAGCTATTAATAGCAAGGGTAAGCTCACACCGCTTGGCAGTAAAATGTTAGGGTTTGGTGCTGATATTCGTTTGGCGCATATGCTATTAAAAGCACAAATACTTGATGACCAACTCTCTGGTATTTTTAGGCTCGCTATTTATTTAGTGGCATTACTTGAGAGCCGAGTAAATAGTGCAAACGAGTTGAGTTTAGCGCTACATAGCCAACAGCAACGTCCGCATCCGGTATTTAAACAACAGTTAAAATATTGGCAAAGCCGCTTAAAAGTAAAAGACGAAAACAGCGAATTAAATACGCATTATATAAGTTTGCTGGTGGCATTGGCATACCCCGATCGCATCGCTAAAAAACGTGGTAATGGTTATTTACTTGCCAATGGTGCTGGTGCTGAGTTAAATGTCGATTACTGGCACAACGACGATTACTTAGCCATAGCAACCATGGGCGGGCACAAAGGTGGGCGTATATTTGCAGCCACCGCACTTAACCCATTTGAGTTACAAGAATTTTTACCGCATTTATTTAGTGAACTTACTCGTTGTGAGTTTGATGAAAAATCAGCGCGCTTTATTCATCAAGATGAAGTGAAACTCGGGGCTATAACGCTCAGCAGCCAGCCTAGTAAACAAAAACTAGATAAGAGCGAGCGTGCTAAAGCGTGGCTTAGCTTATTTACTAAACACGGTTTTGCTTTATTTAATGAGCAACCTGATGCGCAACAATTGCTGATACGTATGAGCCTAGCAAGTAATTTAATGCCCGATAAATTCCCGCAAATAAACGAGCAACAACTTATTCAAAATGCAGCGCAGTGGCTAGGCGTGTTTTTAGAAGATATTAAAACGCTCACGCAGCTTAAAAAGTTTAACTACTTTGAAGCATTACAAAACTGTTTTGATTGGCAACAACAAACCGCGTTAAAAGCATTGTTACCACTGCGCTTAACGGTACCAAGTGGCTCAAATATAAAAATAGAATACCAGCTTGATGGCCCCGCAAAGCTAAGCGTGCGTATGCAAGAGGTTTACGGCTTGACCAGTACGCCTATGCTTGCCAACGGTAAATTGCCATTGCTTATGGATCTGCTATCGCCAGGTAAACGTTCATTGCAACTTACTCAAGATTTAGCCCACTTTTGGGCTAGCAGTTACCGCGATGTGCAAAAGGAAATGAAAGGCCGCTACCCTAAACATTTTTGGCCAGACGACCCAGCCAACAGCGTTGCAACAAATAGAGTAAAGAGCAAAATGTAGGTGTTAATTTACTTAAAACTGATTTTGTTTGATTATTGAACTTACTAAGGTAATGTACCTATAAAATATTTTTAACTACAGGGAATAATCAATGAGGTTACTTTTAACGTTAGGTTTGGCTCTAGTAACTGCTTTTTCGGCTTATGCTTAAAAGCCACTCGACTTAAATGCATTTGCGCAGCAATACTATAAAACAATGACCGCAACACAAGCACCTAACGCAGGTGCTAAAGAGCTTGAGGCTTATCTTGCATTGTTAACCGATGATATTGGTAATCAGCATATTCCGTATCAACCGGATGACTCACGTACTCCTGATGGCAAAGAGCAGATGCGCAAAGGTATGAGTTTTTACTTAGGTGCGCACACGTTGTTTGAAAGCACACTGCTTAATACATTTGTGTTTAATGATACAGGCTTTGCTATTCGTTATAAGAGTCATGCAAAGGGCATTCACCCGCAAAGTAAGCAGCCAATAGAATACACCTCCACAATGATGGAAGTAATAGAACTTGAAAACGGTAAAGTGGCGATGATACGCAAGTATCACGAATAAAAAATAAGGATATATATGAAACATTTACTGATCGCACTATCAATATTAATGCTTAGTGCATGCGCTAGTACAAAAAGTGATTTTAGATTTGATGGTTCTACACCTGAGTCAACTCAGGCGGGAGTTCATAAAGTTTTAAAGACATTAAAATCTCAAGATGTAATGCGCTTTATAGGCGCCTTAATTGCAATTCAATTTTCTGATGTGCAAAGCGCAGAAGATGTTTTAGGCGACCCAACCATGATGAATGAAATGAATTATTTTATTATTGGTAAAAAAATTGATGGCTTAAATTATTATGAAGTACTGGATCTTGCGAGTTCATCTTCGTCGAAAGTGGAAGTTTCGGTAGCGAAATAGTTTCAGCTTTTTGTATTACATTAAATGTGTAATACCAATTCGCAATAATACTTAATCATTTTGCGAGGCTAAACGTGTCGCTACCTGCGTTAAAAAATTCTCATTTAGAACAACTAAATAGCTAATTTTTTGCCTAGCTATCAACACGTTTTTCCGCCCTCACAATAGACCACTTAATTAAGCGAATTGGTATAATTTTATGTCTATATTAAATATATTATTGAAAGTGCTAACGTTTTAACGCTATAAAACTTAATAGTAAGCTTTGTTTATACCTGCTCATGAATTTATACTACGCTTTAGTAAGAAGCTAATTATTTATAATTTAGATGCAGAAGTCTAAAACATAAAACGTAAGCTACTTTGACTTAATTCTACACGATTAGATAGAGACTATGACATTAAGATTTTTTGTAATAATAGGTACTTTGATTTTAATGTGCTTTGTAACGAGTTTATTAGTTGGGTACCGCTATTTTTTTAGCCTGCCGACTATAAATACTAGTATTGAAGATTATCAAAATCGTGAATTACTGAGTCTTAATATTGCGCTTGATAGAGAGTTTATATTTTTAGAAACACTCAATTATGACTACGCCGTATGGGATGACACCTATGATTATATGGCTGATTTTGAAGCAGAATATGTAGATTCAAACTTTGTAGGGGATACCTTCTATTCTCTCAAAATTGATGGTGTGTTTATCTACGATGTAAACTTTAATATGGTTTACGGACAAGCGTATGATTATATGAAGCATACGGAGTTTGATGCGCCTGATTTAGATTTACAGGTTAATAAATTAAACCGCGCAATTATTCCTAATCCAAAAGCTGCTAATGAAGACAGTAGTTTAAGCCATTCTGGTTTTTTACAAACAGCGGGCGGCCCTATCATGTTTGCATCGCATGTAATAAAGCGAACAGATAAAACAGGTGAGCCTGTTGGTAGTATTGTTTTTATAAAAAAAGTAAGACCGTCGTTGATCAAATCCTTAGCGGAAATTGCACAAGTGGAGCTTAGCTATACACAAATAGCACACGGTAGTTCTTTAAACGATATTGCGACGCTTAAAGGGAGCCTCCAAGAAGAGGACATTGCCACTCAAAGGAAGAGGGTGATTCTAGATGTAAATGGTAAGCCATTGCTTGCTTTGAACGTTAAGCACCATCACCAAACACTGCCAGTTTTATTTGATGATTATTTAAAGCTTATTTTGTTAATGTTTTTTGTAATGTCATTATTAGGTTTTTATATTGTAAATCGTTATTTTATTGAACCGCTTATTAGTGGTGCGTCCGCTATTAATTCAATGTTGGTTAAAAACGATTTACAGCCTTTGAGGTTCACTAATCAATTTTTAGAAATGCGCGTTTTAATTAGCGGTTTTAATGCGTTAATTAAACAAGTAAAAGAGCAAAATTTTAAGCTCGAAAAAATAAGTAAAATTGATGGGTTAACCCAAATTTACAACAGGCGTGCCTTTGATGAAATTATAGCGGCGCAATGGGAGCAGGCTCAACAGCAACAAAATGCCTTTGGAGTAATATTACTTGATGTAGATCACTTTAAAAATTATAACGATTTTTATGGTCACCAAGGTGGAGACAACGCTTTACAGCTCCTAGCATGTAAATTACAACAAATGGCAAAGCAAAACACAGGAACAGTTGCGCGCTATGGCGGCGAAGAGTTCATATTATTCTTTAAAGAGCTTTCTTATGAAGAGTTTGTAGATATATCTCAGCAATTGCTTTTGGCGGTTCGGGAGTTAAATTTACCTCATGAAGCGTCGCCTGTACGTAAATATTTAACAATTAGTGCTGGGTGTGTATTTGCTACAAAAGAAACCTTAAGTGGTAATAATGTGTCTATCCAATCACTAATTAAAGAAGCTGACATAATGCTCTACGAAGCGAAAAACTCAGGTAGAGATAAAACATCAATCAAATCTATATAATTTAAGTCAATTATTAAAGATGCATCAGCTGTTTTTTATTATAAAACGCTTAAACCTCTTTCCCGCCATGGCTCTGCGCTAGGTCATCAAGTTCGGCGCAAGTGTAATCAAAACCACTTTCGTCGTATTCGTATGTCACTTTTACACTATCGCCGCCATTAAAAAGTCGTGTTTTTACATCGTTAACCGGCCAGTCTTTGAGCTCGTGTAAAAATCGGTTAGCAACTTGTGATGATTCAAAACAATAGCGAATTTCTGTTTTCATAAATAATAAAGCTCTGGCTGTTTACCCCTGCAGCTAGTGCATTATTAATGGGGCGTTCATGATTCGGTTACAAAAAATAAAGAATTAAATTGTCAATTTTGTGTTTCAATAAATGCATTAAACTCGGTACACACTAACGTACTTTAATTAACAAATGATGACGACTTTACATGCATTATAAATTTGCTCTTATCGCAAGCTCGGTTTTTATACTAAGCGCTTGCGGTGGTTCAGGCTCCGATGATACGCCAACCGTTAACGGAAATAAAATCCCCATTTTGTCAGTCGCTGATATTCCTAGTGAATTAAGTAAAGGCCAAACAATCGAGCTAACAGCAACAGCCAGTGATAAAGACGGCACTATTACATCTGTTGTGTGGCAACAAACGCAAGGGCCTGAACTAATTAGTGCGCCTTTAGAGGCAACAACTACTTCAGTAACACTGCTAAATGCGCAAAGTTATAAGCCTGTTGATTACGCTTTTTCGGTCACTGCAACCGATAACGAAGGGGCAAGCAGTGTAAAAACGCTAAGCTTTACTGCACGTAATAGTATGGATGACATTAGCGCCGCACGGTTACTACACCAAGCAACAATGGGACCTAAGCTTAGTGAAATACAAAACGCACAAGGTTTAAGCGAGCAGCAATGGCTTGATAAGCAAATAGCGCTACCTATTAATTATCACCGTGATTATTTAGTAAAGTTAAATGACGATGACGACTTTAAATACATAAGCCGCATAGACGCATGGTGGAAGGCAGTAATGCAAAGTGACGATCAACTTCGTCAACGTGTTGCATTTGCGTTAAGTGAAATATTAGTAGTGTCGGATGAAAACAGTGCCTTAAGAGGGCAACCTGAGGGCATGATCACTTATTACGATTTGTTACTAAAGCATGCCTTTGGTAATTATCGTGACTTACTCGAAGATGTCACGCTTTCGCCTCTGATTGGCACCATGAACGCGCTTTACGCAAGTTTAGTGTGGAGTACCGCTGAAGCACACAGTGATTTAAATTCAAATGGTATTTATGTTTATATTCAAGACGACATGAATGTGTTAGAGAAAAACGGTGTTAGTGCGCTATTAACTCAGTACAACACGCTATATTTTGCAGGCGCAATGAGCAGTGACACACGCCAAGCATTACTTGATTTAGATGCCTACTTTAATGAAGAGCAATACCGTGAACGGGTTTCGTATTTATTATATATGATTGCTATTTCACCTGAATTTAACGTGCAGTATTAGGAGCGCATAATGAGCATTAATAGAAGAGAGTTTTTGTCTTTATGTGTAAAGGCAGCGTATCGACTGCCGCGTTAACGAGCCTGCAATTACAAGCATTAACTGGAGCGACTAATGCCGTTGAGCTAGGTGATTATAAAGCATTAGTGTGTGTGTATTTATACGGGGGGAATGATTCGTTAAATATGCTCGTTCCGCTTGAAGGCGAGCAACGGAGTTTGTACGAGCAAAGCAGGCAAAACCTAGCGGTAGAAAGCCCACTTGAGCTAAGCATTAAAAGCCAGTTTGCCGGTGGAGTAGGTATTCATCCTTCACTTGAACCGATACAAAATGTGTTTGAATCTCAAAATTTAGCATTTATAGGCGGGGTAGGTACTTTACTCGCTCCCACAACATTGAATGACTATAAAAATAAAACAATAGGTTTGCCTAAGCATTTGTTTTCGCATAACGATCAGCAAGCTGCGTGGATGTATGGTCGAGAAAAACAATCACTTAATAGCGGGTGGGGCGCACGACTTTTAGAGCGTTTAGAGTTACAAGATGAGTTTGCAGCTAATGTATCACTCGACGGTACTAATTTATGGCAAACGGGAAGTGCTAGCAATGCATTTGCGCTTAACAAAAGCGGCATTAGTAGTATTAACGCGTTTGGAGGGTATCAACCTCGTAGCGAGCACGTAACCGCTATTATGAACCGCTTACTAGGCAATACGAGCCATCCGTTAAGTACAGCTTATGCCAATGGCTTAACAAGTGCGATAAATAACACTCAAGCAATGAACAGCGCGTTAGAAAGCGCGCCTGCACTTATTACCCCATTTAGCGATAATAGCCTTAGTGAGCAATTTGCCGCAGTCGCTAAAACAATTAGCGTACAGGCAAAGTTGAGTACTCAACGCCAAGTGTTTTTTGTTTCTATGGGGGGGTATGATACCCACGACAACCAATTAACAACGCACCCTGCTTTATTAAATACGTTAGCTCAAGGGTTAAGTGAATTTGATAGTGCGATGAAAGAGCTTGATATGGCTGATAAAGTGACTACGTTTACTATGTCTGATTTTGGTCGCACGTTGACCTCAAATGGCGATGGCACTGACCATGGTTGGGCAGGGAACCAAATAGTAATGGGCGGCGCAGTAAAAGGCGGCAATATATATGGCGAGCTATTAACTCAACATTTGGATGGCCCACAAGATACCGGTGGCGGTCGTTTAATTCCAAGTGTTGCTAATGAACAGTACTTTGCCACATTGGCTCAGTGGTTTGGTGTGCCAAGCTCTGAGCTTGTTGATATTTTTCCAAACTTGAGTAACTTTGATCACACAACATTGGGCTTTTTTGTGTAATTAGTCGCTAATAGTAATCTAAAAGCACTTGTTAGTAGTATAAGCTACTGGTTAATAGTGCTTAATTGTTTTAATAATAAAAATCACACAATATAGGAATCATAAAATGAAAGTTTTAGTGAGCTTAGTTAGTCTAATCGCTTTTTTACTCGTCATACTGCCAGGGCCTTTGTATAAATTTGGTATTGTAGAGCTAGGAACTGCGTTTGCTGGTTTTAAATTTGGTGTTTACGCTGGTGGCGCTGCATTGGTGCTACTTATAATACAAGCGTTATTTATGCGTAAAACGTTAACGCTAAGCAGTGGTGTTATTGCGCTTGTGTTTTCGGTTGTGGCTATTGCTATGCCACTTAACATGATGAACAAAGCTAAAAGCGTACCGGCAATTCATGATATTTCAACAGATTTAGTTAACCCACCAAAATTTGTAGCAATTGCGCCACTGCGTGCTGAAGCACCAAATCCAGTAGAGTACGCGGGTGAAGAAACGGCAGTACAGCAACGCAAAGCATACCCTGAACTGGCAACGTTAAGCTTTGCACAATCTAAAGCCGATTTGATGGCAGCAAGCGAACAAGCAGTTAAAAATCTTGGTTTTGCAGTGGTAAGTGCAAACACGGCTACAGGTATTGTAGAAGCTACAGATACAACCATATGGTTTGGTTTTAAAGACGATGTGGTAATTCGTATTAAAGATGAAGGCAGCCAACGTTTTGTTGATATTCGTAGTAAATCGCGAGTAGGGCGTAGTGATTTAGGAAAAAATGCAGAGCGCATTCATTCAATTATTAATGAACTAAACAGCTTACTTGCAAAATAATTAAATTTAGCGCCCTAGTACTAACGATTGAGCCCAAACACTGTTTGGGCTTTTTTTGTGCCTATTTTATATTGTCAGGTTCTATTCACGGGCTATGGACTATGCTGTTGATGATTTTAATTTTTAACCACTATGGAGTTATTATGAAAACAGTAGGATATGCAGCAAAAAGCCAAGGTTCTGAATTGACAGAGTTTTCTTTTGAGCGCCGCGATTTACGAAATAACGATGTAGAAATTGAAATTTTATACTGTGGTGTGTGCCATTCAGATTTACACGCCGTACGAAATGATTGGGGTGGCAGTGACTATCCGCTAGTACCTGGGCACGAAATTGTTGGTAAAGTTATGTCGGTAGGTAGCGACGTTAAAAAATATAAGCAAGGCGACACAGTTGCTGTGGGTTGTATGGTTGATTCGTGCCAAAGTTGCGATCAATGCGATAACGACGAAGAACAATTTTGCCGCGAAGGCATGGTTGGTACTTACGCAGGCAAAGACCGCGTTAGTGGTGAAATGACCCAAGGTGGGTATTCTAAACATGTTGTTGTACGCGAAGAGTTTGTACTTTCTGTACCAGAAAATTTAGACCTTTCACGCGTTGCACCGCTACTTTGTGCAGGTATTACTACGTATTCGCCACTTCATAAGTGGGGTGTAAAAAAAGGTAGCCGTGTTGGTGTTGTTGGTCTAGGTGGGCTTGGTCACATGGCCGTTAAAAATGCAGTTGCAATGGGCGCAAGCGTTACGGTAATTGGTCGTAGTGAGTCTAAAAAAGATGATGCGGTTAAATTGGGTGCTCAGCACTACTTAGTGTCATCTAATGATGACGAAATGAAAGACTCGCAATCAGCCTTTGACGTGATTATAGATACAGTCCCTGTAAAACATGATTTATCTATTTACACACCGCTACTTGATGTAGATGGTACATTAGTTATTGTTGGCCAAGTTGGTCCAGTGGATGAGCTAAGCACGGTGCCACTGTTAATGGGTCGCCGTCGTATTGCAGGCTCACTTATTGGTGGCATTGCACAGACGCAACAAATGCTCGACTTTTGTGGTGAAAATAACGTGCTACCTGAGTGCGAAATGATCAACATTGACGAAATTAACACGGCATACGAGCGTATGGAAAAATCTGACGTACGATACCGTTTTGTTATTGATATGGCATCGTTAAACGCTTAATTTCACCTAAAAAGAGCCGCTAATTAGCGGCTCTTTTTGTATTTTAAATTAACCAGGACTCAGTTAATTAGTTGCTTGCGCTGTTGGTTGCTGTTTGTTTAGTTGTAAGTAACTTAATAGCCACATACCCAAACCACCTAAAAACAATGCAGCTGCTACGTAACCTGTTTGATTAGGTGCGGCACCTTGCGCTATTGCAATTCCGCCAACCCAAGGGCCTATAGCATTGGCTGTATTAAATGCGCACTGTACTAAGGCACCAATCATAGCGTGGCCTTCGGGCGCAACGTCCATTAAAAGCGTTTGAATCAGCGTAGCCAAGCCCACACTGCAACCAATAAAGAAGATCACCGCGTAAAGAGCCCAAATATTATGGCTTGCCGTTACATATGCAAAGGCAAATACAATAGTACATACAAGCGCAAGGCCAGTCGTTTTAATTGCTGATTTATCGGCAGCTTTACCCAGTACATAGTTACCGAGTGTACAACCGATACCAAACATTACCATTGCGATAGAAATAGTATACGGGGCTGTTTTTGTTACCACTAATATGGTGTCGGCAATGTAAGTATAAATACAAAACACTCCGCCAAAGCCAATAATTACAATACCCAAAATGGACCAAACCAGTTTATTTTTAAGTACGCCAAACTCGTTTAGTAAGTTAGAAGGCTTAGCGTTATCGATATTAGGCACTACTTTATAAACAAAAACAAAAGCAATAAAGGCCAGTACTGCAGCGCCAGCTAAACAATAACGCCAACTTAAATTTTGACCTACAAGTGTAACTATAGGCACGCCAACAATAGTAGCCACAGTTAAACCCATAAACACCTTAGACATAAAGCTAGCACGCTTACCTTTTGGGGCAATATCTGATGCTAATAAAATAGCAGCACCAAAATATGCACCATGAGGTAAGCCACTTAAAAATCTAAATATTACAAGCTGCTCAAGCGATGTTGCCATCGCGCTTAACCCGTTTGAGATAAACATTAAGCTTATAAAAATGAGCAATGCTTTACGCTTTCTCATATTAGCTGTAGTGAGCATTAAAATAGGGGCGCCAACTACAACACCAATGGCATAAGCACTAATTGCGTAACCACTTTGTGAGGGCGTTGAGCCAAATGTTTCGCTAATTAGTGGCAGCATAGGCATCATCGAAAACTCAGATAATCCTAAAATAAATGTGCCAAGTGCTAATACGAGTAAAATAGCGGTTCTGTTAAGTTGACTAGATGCCGACGTTACATCTGATGTCATAGATGATCCCTTAAGATTTAATTTTAAAAGTGAAACAGCGCAATAAATTCTGAATAGAAAATATTATATGTATGCTTAAATTTTGGTGTGAGAGGGTAGTCTGTGAAAGTGCTATTTTAAGTTAAAAAAAGTACAGAGTCATGCATAAATTAGTGTTTTTGTTAGGTTTTTAAAATATTAATTAGAAGAAAATACTACTTAAAATTCATAAAATAAAAAAACTATTTATAAAGCAGGCGCCTGTAAGGTATTAAATATTAGCTGAAAGGCTATTTAAAGCTTATATTTACAGTATAGTTACATATTGATATTACATTAATTTGCTAATTTTAGGTCAACAACCCTAGTGCTAATTTACTCCTTAAGGTTTTTATATGTTTGGTATTTCTAAAAAAAACGCAAAAATTGAAGAAATGGAGCTTCAATTAATTCAAAAGCAGTCTGTTTTATCTGCAATTAATAAGCATGTGGCTTATATAGAGTTTACCCCTGAAGGAATAATATTAGACGCAAACCAGTTGTTTTTAAAAACTATTGGTTACAGTAAAGAGCAAATAATTGGTAAGCATCATCGTATGTTTTGCGAAAGTGAGTATGCAAGCTCAAACGAATACAGCAAGTTTTGGCAAGCATTAAAGGCAGGTGACTCTAAAGCAGGATCGTTTTTAAGATACAAAGCGAATGGTGATAAGCTTTGGCTTGAAGCAACTTACTTCCCGGTTGAAGAGCACGGCGTAGTTACTAAGGTTATTAAAATAGCCTCTGATATTACGGCTAGTTACATACAACGAAAGGCACAAGAAGCTATCGCTAGTGCACTTGATAAAGCATTAGCTACGATAGAGTTTACTCCTGAAGGAAATATTTTAAGCGCAAACCAAAACTTTTTAACAACAATCGGGTATAGCTTAAAAGATATTGTAGGTAAGCATCATAAAATGTTTTGTACTGAAGTATTTTATGAGAAAAATCCGCGCTTTTGGAATGAATTAGCGCAGGGGCAGTTTAAGTCAGGAAAATTTAAACGTATTGCCGCCGATGGTTCAGAAATTTGGCTAGAAGCTACTTATAATCCAATATTAGATAGCAAAGGTAGTGTAATTAAAATAATTAAGTTTGCATCAAATATTACCGATCGAATTAATAATAACAGTGCAGTAACTGAAGCTGCTGCAATAGCGTATAAATCGGCGGTAGCTACTGCGCAGACCGCTAAGAAAGGCTCTGAAATACTACAAAGCTCTGTTGCAAACTCCGATGCCATTGTAAGCCAAGTACTTAAGTCAGTTGATTTAATTAAAAATCTTAATGAACAATCAGCTGTTATAGGCTCCATTGTTTCTACAATTAGCAGCATTGCTGATCAAACTAATTTACTAGCACTAAATGCTGCTATTGAAGCTGCTCGTGCTGGTGAATACGGCCGTGGTTTTGCTGTAGTAGCTGATGAAGTAAGACAACTTGCAGCCAGTACGAGTAGTTCAACTAATGAAATAGCGACCGTTGTTAAAAATAACCAAGAGCTCACTAATGATATATCAAGACAAATAACGTCGGTTTCAGACTCTTCAGAGCAAGGCCGGGAGCTTATTGCGAATGTATCTGAGGTCATTAAAGAGATTGAACGCGGAGCAGATATTGTTTCTCAAACGGTCGCTAAGTTAAATACTTAATTTATTATATGACCTTTTAGATTAAACACACCTAACAACATTCTTAATTGATTAAGTGCGACAATATGTCGCGCTTTTGCTTTTGCAGTTCACACTATAATTACGCCAATTATTACAGTGGCATAAATTAACAATGGTTTATAAAAGCAAAACTCAAAAAACTTACTTACTTTCCCCTGTCGCACTTTTTATTAGCGGTGTGCTATCTCCTTTTGCATTTGCCGACGATACGCCTTTAGAAGTAATTGAAGTACACGGACATGCTCAAAATAAGCATTTAGCACTTGGTTCGTCAGAATCGTTATTAAGTGATTTAGGTGTCGATTTTTCAGCCGCGGGCGGCGTATCTAACCTCCCTATTTTAAATGGTTTAATGGGCGACAGAGTTAAAGTGTTAATTGATGGCGCAGATGTTACCGCTGCATGCGCTAATCACATGAACCCGCCACTTTCGTATATTTCGGCTAATCAAATTACGTCTTACAATGTGGTTGCAGGCGTGTCGGCTGTAAGCGCGGGCGGCGATAATATTGCCGGTGTTATAAGCGTAAATTCTATTTCACCACAGTATAGCGATAAAAGTGAATTAGATTGGCACTCAGGTTATGTGTCAGCAAAGTACAGTAGCGTTGATAACGGACGTAAACTTGGTGTAGGCGCTCGTTTAGCAACCGACACGTTTAGCCTTAATTATCAGGGCTCGTTTAGTGACGCAGATAGTTATGAAGATGGTAACGGTGATGCAGTGCTTGATACGTTGTATCGCTCACAAAATCATAGCTTAACCGCAGCTATGCGCGATGATAAACAGCAATTAGTGATAAAGCTAACACATCAAAAAATCCCGTATCAGGGATTTGCAAATCAGTATATGGATATGACCGATAACACCAGTTTCGGTGCAATAGCTCAATACAAACGCTCCTTTGAAAACAGCGAGCTTGAAGGGCAAGTTAACTGGCATAGCGTAAAGCACGAAATGGGTTTTTTCAGTGAAGAAAAAACAGGCATGATGCGAATGAAAACCGATGCACAAGATATAAGTACGCAGCTTAAATGGCGTATTGCCCTTGATAAAAACAGCAGTATTTTACTCGGTCAAGAATATTACAATTACAGCATTGATGATTGGTGGCCAGGTATCGAAGGCTCAACCATGATGGGACCAAACGATTACGTAAATATAAATAACGGCAAACGAGAGCGCATAACGGCATTTGCTGAATACGAGAGCCAAATAAATACAAAACTGTGGTTAAACGCAGGCGTACGTATTGAAAGTGTTAATACCCAAGTAGGTGAGGTTCAGCCTTACAACGATGGTATGAGCATGATGGATATGGACGATATGAGCGACATGGATAGTATGGAAACTATGACCATGAGCGATATGTCTACAGATAACACTATTGCTGCACAGAACTTTAATGCTGGCGACAGAGATAAAACAGACACTGTAGTTGACGCTAATTTATTAATTAACTACCAAATAACAAATAATGATGAGCTACAATTTGGCCTTGCCCGCAAAAACCGCGCCCCTAATTTATATGAGCGATACAGTTGGGGTGTAAGTACTATGGCAACCACCATGATTGGTTGGTATGGCGATGGTAATGGTTATATTGGTAACCCTGATTTAGACGTTGAAACAGCGCATACAATAAGTGCTACTTATATTAAATCGGCTAAAGATGATGGTTGGCGATTAAGCACCAATGTTTGGTATACAGATGTGAGTGACTATATTGATGCTGATAGTGTAAGAAGCTTCAATAGTTATGACTTGGACAATACTGCGCGTAACATTTTTCAGTTTACTAATGTAGATGCGACTTTGTATGGTGCAAAAATAGAGTTAACAGCCAATATTTATGAATCTAAAAATTTAGGCAACTGGCAGCTACACGCTAATGTTACTAATACCAGAGGTAAGCGCGACGATACTAACCAACCGCTTTACCAAATTAAACCACTGGAAACCCAGCTAAGTATTAGTCAGCAAATAGGTAGATTTGAAAATGCGTTATCTTGGCAGTGGGTAGATACTAAAAGCCGTGTAGATAATAATCGTTTTGAAAACCAAACAGACAGCTACAGCTTGGTTAATTTAAGCTCTAAAGCCACATGGGATGCATTAACGCTAAGCGCAGAAGTGAGTAACGTGTTTGATGAGTACTACCAACTCCCATTAGGTGGCGTAAGCATTGCAGCACTTAAACAAGATAGCAGCAACGGGTTTGAACAACTTGCAAGACAGGGGCGCTCATTTAATATAAGTGCTAGCTATGCGTTTTAATTAACCTCATATTCAAATTTAAAATAAAGCAAAAGCCATAACCATGTTATGGCTTTTTTGCGCTTTAATAATTAAGCCGTAAGCTTATTTTTTATGAAATATTTGTACGCAAAAAGCGTTCTATTAAGCACGCTTATACTAATTTCACAGCGTTATTTTAAGGCAGTGCAGTAAAAAGCAATAACTTGTTCATCACCCAATGATTAGGAAATACAGTGTTTAAGCAATTTAAAAATAAAGTGATGGGTGCGCCAACAGCTATGGCCGATTTAGCTTTGGGTATTGCTAGTATGGGGTGGGCATGGGAAAATGTTTTTAACTTAAATAATCACGGGCAATTTTTGGGAGCGCTACTCGCCTCTGTATTAATTTTACTTTTAGCAGCCAAGTTTTTACTGCACCCTCATTTATTAAAAGCCGATTTAGCACACCCAGTTGCAGGAAGTGTGATCCCTACATTTGCTATGGCTAACCTTGTTATTTCAAACTCAGTTGGGCAATTTAACCCATTAGTTGGCGACATTATGTGGGTTTTAGCTTTTGTGTTGCATCTCATATTTTTGGTGAGCTTTTTATACCAGCGAGCAAAAAAGTTTAATTTTGAAGATATGGCGCCCAGTTGGTTTGTGCCACCAGTGGGGATAATTATTGCAGATATTACTTTTTCGGGAAATCCAACATTAGCGTGGTTAGCTTATAGTGCTTTAGTTATTGGTATATCAACGTACGCTATAATGCTGCCAATTATGTTTTATCGTTTTTTATTAGCATTAAAAAGTGACTACGAAATACAGCCAACACTTGCCATTTTAGCTGCGCCTGCCAGTTTAACATTAGCGGGGTATTTTCATATTGTAGCTAATCCATCACTTGTTATAGTGGGGGCATTATTTATATTAGCGATAATAAAAACACTGATTGTTTATGTGTTATTTATAAAGTTATTACGCAGACCTTTTACGCCGAGCTACGCCGCTTTTACATTTCCAATGGTTATTGGAGCAACTGCATTATTTAAAATGGCTGATTGGATGCAAAGTATAAACCTCGCAATACCATTTATTGATACAGTTGATTACTTAGCTACGTTTGAACTTATAGTTGCCACGGCAGTGGTATGTTATGTAAGTGGTCGGTACTTTTGCCACTTTAAATTATCAAAGCAACAGGTAACGTAAAGCTACTCTTGGATTACCTGTGGCTCATTACTTTCTTGTTCAGCTAGTTTTTCGCGCTCAGCTTTTGATACATAAGACGGTTTGTTGCTTTTATGCAATTTAGCGTTAGTGCGTTTATCTTTCTTTTGAAATTTAGTGACGATTTTTTTACGACGGTTCACAATTAAAGACCCTGTTAATGTTAAGTCGCGGATTATACAGTCATCCTCATAAAAGCTGCTATATAAATATTTACCTTAAGTTACCTGTGTGCCTGCCACAAATTGCTATATGTAAGCCTCCCATAGCGTTATAATTAATGTTCTTAGTTATTAATTAAATGGGAATTGTTTTGAAAAAATTAGCTTTAGCCAGTATTGCTTTATTTGCGTTTGGTGCTCATGCGCAGTTAAACAAAAATATTGATAGCGTTGCCGATTACGCAGTAAATACCTACAAAAATGCTCAAATACACACACTAACTAACTTAGTGGCTTTTCCAACCGTTAATAAAAACGACATTAGCGCTCCTCAAAATCCCGATTTTATTGGCTTTAAAGCACTTTTAAAAATGAAAGCCGCAGAGCTTGGTTTCGACTATCAAGATTTAGGCTACACCGTATTAATTGGTATGGGCGAGCAAAGCGAAAAAGTAACGGTAGTAACCCATGGCGACGTGCAACCTGCTAATGCTAGCAAATGGAAACAAAGCCCTTTTATTATTGATACGTCTGAACCGGGTAAATTAGTTGGTCGTGGTACTGAGGATGATAAAGGTGCAATAGCGACAGCGCTTTACGCCATGAAGGCAATTAAAGATAAAGGCATAACGCTTAATAACCGTATTGAGCTGATGATTTATCTTGCTGAGGAGTCTGATTGGGAACCGCTTACTAAATTCATGAAAACGTATGAGCAACCAAAATATGCAGTAACGATTGATGCATCATACCCTGTAGTGGTTGCCGAGAAAGGTTGGAGCTTAATTGCACCTACTTTTAATGCAACATCACCACAGACGGGTTTATATGTAAGCGATGTAACTGGCGGTGCGTTTAGAAGTCAAATTCCAGAAGATGCAAGCTTAGTTCTGCACAATGCAGGCGCGGCACTTATTAATACATTAAAAGCAAAAGCTAAAACATTAAATAAAGTTGAATTTAACTTTAGTGAAAAAAGTAATGGCTTAGCAATAAGCGTTAAAGGTATGTCGGCGCATTCATCTGAGCCGGAGTCGGGTATAAATGCCATTGCTTATTTAGCTGAGTTATTTAAAGGTGTGGAGCTTGAAAATAACAGTGACGGCGAGCTAATCGACTTTGTGAATCAGTTAATTGGTTTAGACATTCACGGTAAACAATTTGGCGAAATAGCTTACAAGCACGACTTTATGGGCCCAATGACAGTGGCACCAACAGTTATTGAGCGCGATGGTAATGCGCTAACACTCGCTGTAAATGCACGTCGCCCAATGGGTAAAGACGAAGCTGTATTACAAAAGCAAATTGATGATGCACTCGCTAATTGGCAAGCTACTAACAATGTAACACTTGCTAACATAGAAACAATTATTGGCACACCGATGCTACTTGATGGCGCGCCGCATGCGCAAAAGCTGCTTGATATTTTCAAGCATTTTACGGGCGACGAAAAAGCTGACTTTGTATCAATAGGTGGTGGCACTAACGCAAAGCTGTTTGATAATGCGGTATCGTTTGGCCCTTCAATGCCAGGTAAGCGCTACACAGGTCATTCAGAGCATGAATTTATGACACTTGAGCAACTTGAACTGAATTTACGTATGTACACAGCAATGATGATAGAGCTTGGTAATATGTAGTTTAAACGTACTTAGACTCAATAAGGTTTAATAATAGGTGTTGAGTACTAATCAGCACCTATGTCCTTAAAATTTACCTCAGGCAAGTTTTCAAAGCTTGGTTTGGCAAATAAATACCCTTGCATAAGTTCAACACCTGCGTTTTTAAGCCATGTATATTCTTCTACTGTTTCAATCCCTTCAGCCAGTGCGGTAATATTTAAATCGCGAAACATATTTAAGCAATGAGTTACTATTAATTGGCGTTTTTTGTCGTTGTTAATATCGCGTATTAGCGCCATATCCAGCTTGATAATATCTGTTTGAAAGTCAGCCAGTAGATTTAAACCAGAATAACCTGCACCAAAGTCATCAGTGGCGGTTTTAAATCCGAGAGACTGATAGTAATCAACAACGCGCTTTATGTGTGCGGTGTCTTCTATTTTTTCTACTTCAGTAAATTCAAACATAATATTTTGAATTGGGAAGTTATATTTTTTTGCAGCGTCTAGTGTAGTGCGTATACATCGCTCTGGTTTATAAATAGCATTAGGTAAAAAGTTAATGCTTAGCATTGATGTTATGCCAAGCTTTGCGGCTAATTGAATGGCTTTGATGCGGCAAAGCTGATCAAATGCATAGCGGTTGTCTTCATTCACTTTTGAAATGATTGAATAAGCAGACTCGCCATTTAAACCTCTAACCAATGCCTCATATCCATAAATTAGGCGAGTTTTACAGTTTATAATCGGTTGAAAAGCCATTGAAAAATCAAATTCGAGATCGTTAGCGTCAGCACAGTTACTACACGTAACTTTTTCACAATCTTTTGATTTTTCGCTCATTTAGCTCATCCACTTATGTTTATTTGTTTAGGTTAGTTGAGATTAGATTCTAACACAAATAGATTAAAGTATTGTTTTTTTATGTTTTTATACATAATAAATAACTATGTAATTAAATGAAAAGTGATGACTAATGTCAGACCACTTAGTGACATTTAGCAGGTGTGTATGTTGCTTATTAAAACAATAATAGCGACATACATTACTTGGAGAATATAAATGAAAAATACAGTGACATTAGGTAAAAAAATTAAAGCATATTTACTTATTTTAACTTTGCTAAGCGTTATAAATTTACTAACTTCGCCTAGTTATATATGGGTAGTATGGCCAGCAATTGGGATGGAAATAGGGCTTGTAGTAAGTACTTTGAGTAGGAATGAATCTAGAGATATTTCTTTATAATAAGCAAGCCAAGTAATTACTTACTTGGCTTTTTTAGTAAGGGACTGTCTACATAGTTAAATCTAAATAGTTAAATTTAAATAATTAAGTCTAAATATTTAAAATGCTGATTGAAGAGTCGCATCTAGTGATATTTCGGTATTTAAGAGTTTTGAAATAGGGCAGCTCTTTTTAGTTTGCTCACATAAAGCTTGAAACTGCTCATTTTGAATATCATCAATACGCGCTTTTACCTCAAGGGCAATATGCGTCACCGAAAAACCGTCATCTACTTCATCAAGGCTTACAGTGGCTTTAGTATCAATTTTATCTGCGGTAAAGCCTGCATCACCTAATGCAAGTGAAAGCGCCATACTAAAACATGCACTATGCGCTGCACCTACTAATTCTTCAGGGTTTGAGCCTGCCTCATCTTCAAAGCGGGTATTAAAACCATATGGTTGTTTATTAAGCGCGCCACTTTGAGTTGATATGCTACCTTTGCCTGTTTTAATGTCGCCAGACCATGTTGAACTTGCCGTTTTTTTAATCGTCATCATCTTCTCCTTGCTTGAGTGTAAGCTTTTCAGGTTATCTAAGCCTTATTTACAAAATAAGCTTATATAAAGCCTTAAAAGCACTAATTACTGATGATGCTGCAAAATAGACGCCAGTTAATTATTACTCTTATTTATTACGCCTGCAGCGCTCTGAACAGAAAATAACGTTATCCCAGTCGCGCTGCCATTTTTTACGCCATGTAAAAGGTTTATTACAAATAGGACATATTTTTTGAGGTAAGTTTAGTTTTTTGTGTGCCATGCTTACTTAGCCTTGCTGTTACTTTTAGTATCCGTTTTACTTTTTGTTCGAGTAACTTTTTGAGTACCCCCAACGTGCTTTTTAAGAATCCTCCCTATGGCGCGTTTAACATCGGCTCGCTCACGGTATTGCCATAAGCGTTCGCGTGCTTCTTTTGAGGCTGCTGTTAAATCAAGCATCGGTTCGGGATAATCCTCCCCTAGCTTAAAGTCGTTAAAGAGTGCTTCCATTGGAGTTTGCTCCCAAGGCTGATGTAAATATTCAATAGGGAGTTTTTCAAGCTCGGGGCACCACTTTTTAATAAACGAACCTGTTGGGTCTTGATCTTCTGATTGTTTAATTGGGTTGTAGTGCCTGATGGTGTTAATGCCTGTTACCGAGGCTTGCATTTGAATTTGCGGATAGTGAATTCCGGGCTCAAAATCTAAAAAGTAATTAGCGAGAGGAAAGCTTGCTTGCTGCCAGCTTATATTTAAATGATGCGTTACAAAGCTTACAAGCATGGCGCGCATTCTAAAGTTTATATAGCCGGTGGCTTTTAAGCAGCGCATGCAAGCGTCAATAATGGGAATACCTGTTTGACCTTGCGCCCAGCGTTCAATATCGTTTTTAACATGTTCATCATCGCGATACGGAAATACATGGTAGCCTGGATTAAGGGCTAAAAATTCCATAGAGCACTCGCTCTCAAACTTTTGCATAAAATGGCAGTGCCAATGCAAGCGCGATACAAACGCTGCTAGTGGGCGTTTCCAGCCTCTTTTATCAGGGTGTTTTGAATGATATTCATCAATGGCCATTTGATACACTTGCCTAAGGCTAATATTCCCCCACGCTAAGTACGGCGAAAGTCGGGAGCAATGAGTTTGGCTTAAACTTGGGCTCGATATTCCTTTTTGATAACCTTTACCGCGCTCGGCAAAAAAGCTCTGCATTACAGTTCGCGCATGCAGCGGGCCACCTTGTTGAAAGCTGTCGTGATCTTGCGTGTAAGCGCTTGGTAGCTCAGGTGTTTGGTAGTTATTGAGGGTAATTGTTTTTATACTCTTCCAATTAGGAACAGCAATAGGTGCTTGCATTGTTTGCTGCCAGCGTTCGTTCCAATTATTACGATTTTTTTTGCCGCGAATAATCGCGCCTGTTTGCGACTCTTGCCAGTTAATATGGTTATGCTGGCACCATGCTTTTATTGCCTTATCGCGCTCAAAGGTGTTGTTTAAGCCTATTTCTTGATGGCTAAAAATATTAACTATTTCAAACTGCGTCTTTATCGACTCAAGTAAATCGCTCATATTTAAATTAAATATATAAACACAGGCGTTAAAACGCGCTAGTTGCTTGTTTAACTCAACTATTGATTGATACACAAAGCGCCAGTGCCGCTCATTGTAGTGTGCATCTTCGAGCAGTAATGGCTCAAAGTTATAAAGTAACAGGGTCGGTAAGCCATTACTAAATGCATTTTTTAATGGTTGATGATCGCTAAGACGTAAATCACGTTTAAACCACACGATGTTTATTTTTTCTTTCATACTGGCAATATTAAAACCGTGGCATTATAAATAATAAGACAAAACCAATACGTATTAAATGTAAAAGAAGACTAGTGTAAAAACGATTTTGATATAGGCAACTCATGTTAAGGTGATACTAAAATGAGTCGCCAATAAAAGAAGTATTATAAATAGGGAGAATTACCGCGATACTTAAGCAATTTTGGCACTTGCAGTCATGTGAGAGTACACCTATTAAAGCTTCACCAATTGCAACTACTTCCATTGTCTTTTCCTAAAACTTGCGGGGGTATCGCTTTGTATGACGATACCCTCAGTTAGGGTGAAATTAAAAACGCTTACCAATAGTAAAGCTAAAGACACGAGATAAGACAACGCGCGCATTAAATATAGTTGATTGATCTGCTACCGTTTCACCTGAGTGAAACTTCCCTCTAATAAGTTTCCTGAGTTATTTAGGTTTTTAACATCGACACGAAGATTTAAGGGTACTCGCCGAGATATCATGGAATGTAGGTAGGGCATCAAAGGCTCCAAACGTTGCTACTGTTTTGGCTCCGCACTTAGTAGCAAAGTCGATAGCCTTTGAAACGTTAGTAAAGTTACTTGCCCAGTCAGTAAATTCTGTTTTATTACTCACTAGCGAAGATATTTGATATAAAAAACCACCTACAAACGCATCGCCTGCAGCTGTGGTATCCACAACATATGCCTGAGGGCAAGGATAAGTACCACTAAATGAGCTAGATGAAAAAGTAATAGGCTCGCCACCATCGGTCATTAAAACTAAAGCTACGCCACTATCTACCCAACTTCTAATGGTGGTATCAATATGCTCTATTCCATAAAGCGAGATCAGCTCATCTTTACTCGCTTTAATAACATCAACTGTTTTAGCAACATCCTCAATAACAGATTTAGCTGTGAGTGGTTCATCCCAGAAGGCTGAACGAAAGTTAATGTCAAAGCATGTAACTGAGCCTGATTCTTTAAAGTGTTTTAGCGCATGTAAGGTTGTATTTAATACTAAAGGTTTTGCAAAAGAGCCTGAACAAAAACTCACAATTTTAGGTGTTGAAAATAAAGAGGGCTCTAAATCGGTTATTTGTAAATCGTAATGTGCAGCATCTTTATCGTAAAATTCAAATGTACGTTCACCGTTTTCATCCAACGATACGAACGCGAGTGCCGTCTTCCCTTTTTTTGAAAAGCCAACATAAGATGTGTTTACATTATACATTTTGAGTGCATTTATTAAAAAGCGACCAAATTTATCATTGCCTACTTTACCAAGCAAATAACTTGAACCACCAAGCTTTGCTACGGCTACAGCAACATTAGCGGGTGCGCCTCCGGCAAACTGTGTGAAGTCTAGTTCGCTATTTGATGCCTTATTGTGCATGCAGTCATGTGAGAGTATATCTATTAAAGCTTCACCAATTGCAACTACTTCCATTATATTTTCCTAAAAATTGCGAGGGTATCGCTTTGCATGAAGATACCCTAGATTAGAGTAAAATTAAAAACGCTTACCAATAGTAAGGCTAAAGGTACGAGGTAAGACAACGCGCGCATTAAATGTAGTTGCTTGACCTGCTACCGTTTCACCTGCGCGAGGATCTCCCTCTGATAAGCCTTCTGAGTTATTTAGGTTTTTAACATCGGCACGAAGGTAATAACCGTCTTCGTTTTCAAGGGATAAACCAAGGTTTAACATGCCATACATAGGCAGTTCTGCTGTGTTGGCGTCGTCGGCATAACGTTTACCGCTCCAAGAGTAGCTACCATGAATAGCTGCCATACCCCACGAAAAATCTTCAAACTGATAGCTACTAGTTAATTGGCCAAAGTGCTTAGGCACACGTACAGGTAAGTTGCCGTTTATATCAATAGAGGCAGAGCTTCCATTAGCATCCAAGTATTGCGCCGCTGGTGTGTTTACAAATTCGGGTGATTGGTACGTTGCAGATACACCAATGCGCCAGTCTTGGGTGATTTGCAGGTTAAATTCGGCTTCTACACCTAAGGTTTCTGTGTTTCTAAAGGCTTGACGTTGCACTACTTGACCATTTTCAACAGTAGGTACATTAAAGAATAAATCATCCGCAGCGGCGAAGTAACCGGTTACAAATGCTGCGACATCACCCTCGTTATATTTAATGCCCACCTCGGCCATTACCGTTGAAGCTGGTTGTGTTTCACGTCTCTCAGAGTTATTAAATTGATTAATTTCCTCTTGACTAGTTAGGTTGGTAATCGCCATGTATTTATCTACATCAGGCATACGAAAACCATCTGCATATCGAGTGAATACCGCTAAGTCGTCGTTAAATTTGTAGTTAGCTGCAACTGTCCATGCCATTTCGTTGTATTCAACATTAAAGTTTCGGTAAGTCCCATCACCAAAGGGCAGGGTAATATTCCCATTGACGGTATCAGTATCGCTGGCAAAACTGTCAATTGTGTAATTAGCTTGGTTTTGCGCTTCCCCATCTGCTTTGAGGGTTTCGTACCTTAGGCCCAGATTAAACGACACATCTTCAAGCTCGTATTCAAAGTCAGCAAAGGGCGCCAGGGTATTTTCACTATAAACAATATCGGCAAAACCATGTGATCCAGCCTGAATACCTTTGTAAGTACCGCTGGCAATGTCAAGACCTTGTGCATCTGTAAATACAACATCTAAGCGCTGCGGCAGGGGCTCTACTGATTGCAGTGTATTAATTCGATAGTCGGTAACATGGCCATTAATATTAGAGAAGAATAAGCCAAAATTAGCATAAAGAGTCCCTTCGCCTACATCATCAAAGGTGTAGTTGAATCTGGTTTCGTTTTGAAAGTTATCGCCTTCAAAACGTCTATGCCAAAAGCCTGCGTTTATTCCGTATCCATTGGTGTTGTAGGTATTTACGTTGCTTGAATCAGCCAATACAAAGCCGTTTCCTGCATCGCGTATATCGTAACTTAGGTTACCATCAACCATGGCACCTGCAAGGACATCAGTATTTGCAGCATATATAGCTTGTGCTTTACTAGCTAACGATTCGGCGTTACCTACGTTAATGATGCCGGAAAAGGTTGTTAGCATATCGGTATAACGCATTTGATTTGAAAAGACTAAGTTTTCGTTAATTTCAATTTCGGTTGTATTGCCAAAGTAGGTCACATTAGCGTAGTTACCATCTGCAATATCCAAATCAATGTCGCCGCTTGGGGTGTTATTAAGAGTTAATAAACGCGCACCTGCTGAGTTACCGGTGGTGCCATCTCTGATATCCATTCCGCCTGGGATTGTTTTAGCATTGGTGGTTGAGCCTATTAATGGCTGAGGAATAAAAAAGAATGATCTATCGTTTTGTTTATTAAACTCAAAGCGGGTAAAGCCGCTGCCATCTTTAAAAAAGTGCTTAATATTGCCATTAAGCTCACCACCTTGGTTAGCTGTATACCCCGGATCGCGTGCGGAGTCATCCTTGCGATACCAAGCGCCAACAGCATAGGTTGTCTGATCGTCTATTGATCCGCTAACCCAACCTTGTCCACCTAGGCGGTTGTTGCTGTTGGTTTCAAAAAACACATCACCTTGGGTATCATCGGAGCCTTCACGAGAAATAAAATTAATAAACCCAGCTGGCGCGCTACCAACAAAAATTGACGAGGCACCACCACGAATAGCTTCAACGCTGCCAACAAAATTAGACAAACGGGTAAAGCGATCATTTTGAGTAAATAAAATATCTTGATTATAAAACACGGTCATACCATCACGAAGTAGTGCTGTAAACTCTGTTTGCGTTGATAACGGAAAGCCTCGTGGGGCTACGTTGTTACCGGTTTCTCCACCGGTGTCTTCGGCATGAAAACCAGGAATACTTCGCACTAATTCAGCAACACTGTGCGGAGCCAATTGCTCTAACTTTGCTTCGTTAAAGGTAGTTATTGCATTAGTTGATTCGATTTTCTCTTTTGGCCGAGATGTTCCCGTTACAATGATGCGCTCAAACCCTAAATCACTTTTTGCTTCTTGTTGCTCTTGTGACAAGACGCTAGGGGATATGGATAGACCTACAGCGACTGCAATTAGAGTCATTTTTGCTGATACTTTCATTTTTCTGTTCTCTCTTTGTTGTGTGTGTATACAAATTTGCGGTTTTATTAATCCAACATGTCAGTGTTATCAAATTTGTAAATAGAATGTAGAGAACTTAAAATAATAAATCAACTATTATTACTTATTATTTTTTGTACAGCTTTTTGATTGTTTGAGTGAATTTTTTACCTCTGATAAAAAATAAATAAGCAGCCAACGTTACCGATGGCTGCTTTTTAAGGTTAAAGTATATTAGTGGTGTGAAAGGCTTGCGTGATCTTGAGAAAAGTTGATAAGTAACGGTAGGTTAGCGCAGCCTACTGATTGAGCCTTGGCGCCAATAGAGCCACTTTGTACTTCACAGCGATTAATACCGCGATGATCAGCCTGGCTCAATTTTAACTTTGTTGCCAAAACTATTTTTTCTCTGACATTGATAGGAATGGCGCCATCAATGACAATCGCCTCAAAATCAAAAATAGCTAAAGAACACAATGCCGCGTAGGCGAGACCATCTGCAACTTGGTCTATCCACTTATCGAGTACGGGGCCTAAGTCTCCCCAATACTCTTTTGAACTCCACAGTATGTCAGTATTGTAGCCATCACCTTTGAGCATTTTTTCGAGAATATACAGTGATGATTGCATAATAAGTTGTTGGGAGGTTAGTTGACCTTCACTATTAAGCATAGGCCTAGGTAATGAGCCTATAGCGCCGGCATTACCTTTTTTACCGGTAAATAAGGTTTCGTTTATAACAACTCCACCACCAATAAAAGTACCAATAAAAATATATAAAAAATCGTTAAAACGAGCAGGATTACCAAAGCTTAATTCAGCTGAACAAGCCGCGGTATCATCATTACATACATACACGGGAAGGTGTACAATTTGATTTATTTTTTCTTTAAAATCAAAAGACTTCCATTCATTCAATACTGTTTTTGGAGCGCCGGCTTCTTCTGTCCAGTTCCAAATTTCGTAAGGGGTTGCAACACCCACACCTAAGATACGCTTGGCTAATTCGTCACTTAAGCTCATTTTAAGTACGCTGATCCCTTTCTCTAAAAAGGTTAGCAAGCTCTGTACTGTGGGGTAAGCGCAGTTTTCGTGCAAAGTTGCGCGTATATTTCCTACTAAGTCAATCAAGGTTAAATCAAAACTGCGACGACCTACTTTTAAGCCAATTCCAAATGCACCATTTGGATTTAACGCAAATGGGATGGTTGGTTGGCCAACCTTGCCACGCTGAGGGTCTTTCCGTATTAATAACGATTCGGCTTCTAAACTATTGATAATTACTGTGACGGCCTGTGCTGAAAGCCCTGTTTTTTGTGCAATTTCAGCTTTTGGAGCACTACCGTGTTGGCGAATTAATGACATAATTCGGCGTTCATTATGAGCACGCAGGCCAGATTGGCTTCGGCCTTCTTGTAAAGAGAGTCGAGGGTTTTTAGATTTGATAATTATTCCTACCTAGTTGTTATTATCTTGAATAACCTGATTAATTGTACACCGAGTGTGTGTAATTGGCGACTATATTAGCTTTATTGCCGGGTTCATTTCATATTATTAAATTTACGACAGAGTATAAATAAGTCACAGGAGGTAAATAAATAACTATAGTTGATTTATTGACGGAATGATATTTAACTGGTTAAATGCTTTACTTAACATTAACAACTGAGACACGGCAATGACCACACACACACACACACAAACACCTCTTGTCTCCAAGGAGATGGTGGTTCCCTTTATTTTACTTGTTCTGTGCTTTGCTGCATGGGGAGCTGCGGCAAACATGACTGATCCGCTAGTAAAAGTGTTTAGTAAAATTTTTACTATGTCGTCAGTGCAGTCTGCATTGGTACAATTTAGCTACTATGGAGCTTACTTTTGCTTAGCTATTCCGGCGGCATATATCAATAAACGCTTTTCGTATAAAACAGGTGTGTTAACCGGTTTAGGGATGGCTGCAATCGGAGCATTTTTGTTTTATCCCGCCAGCCAAGCAATGACTTATGGTTTTTTTTTAGTGGCTTTGTTTGTGTTAGCTGGAGGCTTATCTATTTTAGAGACATCAGCAAACCCTTATGTAATGGGAATGGGCACCCAACAAGGTGCAACTCGCAGGTTGAATTTGGCGCAATCATTTAACCCTGTCGGTACTAACATTGGTGTTTTTTTAGCCGCTACCCTTATTTTACCAAAGCTCAATACAGCAACCTCTGGTGAGCGGACTAATATGAATAGTGAGCAATTAACTAGCATTATAAGCGCAGAACTTGATGCAGTTATGGTGCCTTATGTTGGTATGGCTTGTGTGTTGGTTTTTATTTGGTTGGCAATTGCGTTTACTAAAACACCTAATTTTTGTAAGCAAAAAAAAGTCTCTAAGCATGTAGAATTTAGTGCAACGTTAAAGCGCTTGTTTAAAAATACCCATTACCGCTTTGGTGTTATCGCCCAGTTTTTTAATGTTGCGGCGCAAACTTGTGTATGGACATTTACCATCCAGTACGTAATGGAGGCACTCGATACAAATGAAGTTACCGGGGGAAGTATTTTACAATACAGTATGATCACCTTTTTAGTTTCTCGATTTGTAATGACCTGGCTTATGGGATTTATTCGTCCTGCCAAACTGTTAATGGCAACCTCTATTATTGCAATGCTGCTGTGTTTTTATATGGTGAAAATGCCAAATATAAGTGGCGTATGGGCGCTGGTAAGTATATCGGCTTGCTTATCATTAATGTTTCCAACTATTTACGCGATTTCACTACATGGGTTAGGCGATGATGCAAAACTAGGTGCTGCTGGTTTAGTAATGGCTATTTTAGGTGGAGCGATAGTTCCTGTATTCCAAGCTGTGTTTATTGATACATACAGTGTCGCGTTTTCTTATGTTGTGCCTGCGGGGTGTTTTATTATTGTTGCAGCTTATGCTGCATTTGATTTAAAAACAAAAGTCAGAGTATTCAATAATGTAGCGCCTTGCTAAATGGATTGAAAACCGAGCCTGAAGGCTCGGTTTTACTTTTTAACTTTTCTCATTTGTAAATCTTCTTTAACCCCAACCTTCATCGGATTAAGATATTAGGCATGTTGATATTCTTATTTAGTTGAAAAAATATGTTTTTAGATCTCACCGAAAATACCAACCAAAATGTTTACTCTTACTTAGTAGGCGGTATCAGCCCACGACCTATCGCATGGATAAGTACATTAAATAGCGAAGGTATTGCAAATATTGCGCCTTATTCATTTTTTACTGTGGCTAGTTGCAAGCCAGCTGTTTTAAGTGTTACGCAAGTAAACCCTAGTGATAAAACGAATAAAGATACGCTCAGTAATCTAATGGCAACTAAAGAATGTGTGGTTAATATTGTCAGCCAAGAGCTAGTTGAAAAAATGAACCAAAGTTGTGCAAATTATCCTAGTGATATAAGCGAGTTTGATGCAGCTAACATTGCCCAAGCTCCAAGTAAGTTAGTTAACGCGCCAAGCGTTGCCGATTCAAAAGTACGGTTTGAATGTAAGTTACGCGAAGTTATTAGTATTTCAAATGAGCCTGGCGGTGGAACAATGATGTTGCTGGATGTAGTGGGTATTTGTATAGACGATGAAGTGATGAGTGGTGGCTATATTGACCCTGAATTATTAAATGCAGTGGGCAAAATGGGCGGCGATTACTTTAGTACAACCAAAGATAAGTTTTTGCTTAAAAGGCCACAGTTGTAATTTTAATATAGATTCTTCCTTTGTTTGTGCACATTGTTTGCACTTTTACTTGTTAACTTTGTTTTATTAAACGTTAAAGTAAAGGTTCAAGCATTGAAAACACTTCTTAAAACAAAAGCCGTTAATGCCACTAAGTTATTTGCGTTAAGCGCGCTTTGTATTGCTTTAAGCGCATGTAATAGCGATTCTACAAGTACTACAACAGACGGCGAAACGGTCAGTAATAGTGCTCCAACTGTTGACGCCGGTATTGACCAAACTGTTAATGCGGGCGATACCGTTTATTTAATTTCAACAGTTGAAGATGATGGCGAAGTATCTGTTAACTGGTCACAAACATCAGGCACTACCGTTAGTTTATCTTCAAGTACTGCAACGTCTACTGAGTTTGTTGCACCTGAAGTTTTAACCGATGAAGCACTTGTATTTGAAATCAGTGCAGATGATGGCACAAACGATGTCGTTGTAGATACAGTTATAGTTAATGTTATTGCTTCATCAGACTCAGATACAGTTGATAATATTGCAAAACTTACCAGCTGGTTAATTAACAACGATACAACCTCTACTTATATACAAAACAATGGCGCAGTGGTTGAAGATGTTCAATCAGTTGAGGTTGTTACTGTTTCTGAGGAAGATGCTGACGTTGAATACATGTATGTGCAAACAACTGACATTCCTAAATATGACGTAACGCTTACACAAGACCAAGTAGACGCGTTAAATAACCGCCCGCGTGCAGCTACCGATTTTTATAACGGTGTAACCTCAGCAGCAGTAGGGCAAACCATTTCGTTTGGTGAAGATATTGGCTATAACAGCAGCACTGAAAACTGTGATGACACAGGCGGTGCGGGCTATTGGCCTCCAGGACCAGGTTGCCCAACAGAACAAGCGGTTGAAGCGTATTTTCCGATAACACCTACCGATTTATCTGACACTGAAACTTGTGAAACAGGTTTAGGTACAGTTGGCTTAATGGTTAATGGCACCAGTATATTTAACTGGGGCGATGGTATGAGCTACGGTAATAATATTTGGTATACATTAGCGCCCATTGCTGAGCAATACGATGTTGATGTGTGTGGCGGACATGCTGCTAACGGTGAATATCATCACCATTTTTACACTAGTTGCTTAGCTGATTTACTTGAAGATGATGGCGATGCGCATTCACCTATTTATGGGTTTGCAGCTGATGGCTATCCACTTTATGGTCCTTATGAAAGTAACGGACAACTAGCATTAAGTGGCTGGGAAATGCGAGATTATGGTGCACCTACAAGTGAAGGGGGTTGTGGTACTGAGGGTGAGCGAAGCTGTACCTTAGTTGATCAATACGATGTTAGCCAAGGTATACAAACAAGTGATGCAGGTCCTGCTATTGGCGCACAAGTAACGACGCTCTCTGGTAATACATTAAATGCCGACGATGGTTATTATTTTGAAGATTTCTACTATGCACAAAAAACAGTAACCGGTGCTCAATTAGATGAGCATAACGGCCACGATACTAACGATGGCAAGGGTTATCACTACCATATAACACTAACGCTAGACAGCGATGGTAAATTACAGCCTTCTTTCCCTTATCAAATAGGGCCTCGTTTTAAAGGTCAATTAGCCGATAATTCAATTGGTCGCTGTGATACGGGCGAAACAATGGGTCCACCACCAGGAATGTAAGGAGTAACTATGCGTTATTTTAAATACGCATTGATCCTAACAACTGCTGCGCTATTGAGCTTCAAGCTCTTTGCGCAGCAGGAAATGATGGATCATAGCCATATGCCTATAGCTGTGCCAAATGATACGCCAATCCCGGCATTAGGCCTTAAGTTATTAAAAGATAGTATGTCGGGTTATAACTTAATTTTAGATACACAGCGTTATGATTTGTCTGTGCCGCCAGAGGGCACGATGAACATGCAACAAATGATGGGCGTGACAACAAACCAAGACACCGGTTTTTTACAAGGTCATGCTCATTTATACATTAATGGGGTTAAAATACAGCGAATTTACGGACAAGCGTTGCATTTACCTGCTAACTTATTTAAAACGGGTATAAATACCGTATCGGTTACTTTAAATAATCATGGTCATATGTATTGGACCGCTCAAGGTAAAAAAATAGTTGCTACGCTGTATGTTAACGACCAAACCAAAGAGTTTATAACATACCGATTTGAAAGCTTTCCTAGCAAGGTTGAAAACACGCATTAATGAAAATTCATAATAAACTTTTTTTAATACTATTTAGTTTTACCTTTAGTGTTATTGCAGGGCTAGTGGTTCTTATACAGTGGAGCATAGGGCAAGGCGTAATTGATTTTGTTAATGCAAAAGAGGTGAAAGCGCTTGAACCACTTGTTGTGCAATTTGCAAAGCAATACGAACAAACACCCTCATGGGAGCGTGTTGTCGGCAATGGCGAAAACTTTAGAAAACGTGTTGAATCGCAATTAGAAAATAGCCAGTTTTTGCCTAGGCCACAAGAAGGCTCAGGTCCGCGTGGGCGAATGATGCGACGACCGCCGCCAGATCATATTCGTTTAGAGGAAGATCGCCGCCCACCGCCAGAAAATATTGCTCACTACGCTTTGCTTGACGAAAATAAACAGCGAGTAGTGGGTAGATACCTCAGCGATTTAAAATATATAACAACCCCAATTATTGTTAACGATAAAATAGTGGGTTACTTAGCAGTTTCTAAAAGAGATAGCTTGGTTGATGGCTATGAGCTTGATTTTTTACAGCAGCAAACTAACTACTTATGGTTTATTGCTTTAGCTGCGGTATTGCTAACATTAATGGTTACTTTTTTATTGTCTCGTCACCTAGTAAGCCCTGTAAAGCAAATTGCTAACGGTATGCATCGTTTAACGCAAGGTAATTACGAGACCAAACTCACGCTTGAGCGAAAAGACGAGCTAGGACAGTTGAGCGAAGATTTTAATACGCTTGCATTTACACTCGCTAAAGATGAGCAAGTACGTAAGCGTTGGCTTGCTAATATTTCTCATGAGCTTAGGACGCCAATGAGTATTTTACTCGGTGAACTTGAAGCTATGCTACTTGGTATACGAGAACCGAACGCAAAAAATATAAGTTCGGCTAACGATGAAGCCCTACATTTAAAACGCTTAATAGACGACTTGCATATGCTCAATAGCGCAGAGTTAGGAGGTATGCACTACACTATGCAACCTACTGATATGGCGTTATTATTAAATACTATTGAGCAAAAGTATCAGGTTTTGCTTGAACAACATAATATAAAAATATACCTACTAAATAGCGCTAAACACATAACTGTACAAGCAGATAAAACACGCCTTTTGCAGCTACTCGATAATATTCTAATGAACGCAGTACACTATGCACAATGTACAACTATTTCTTTAACGGCTAAAAATATAAGTATTAAAGGGCAAACTTATTTAGAGCTTATAATCGAAGATAATGGTGTCGGTGTAGAGCAGTCGCATTTATCACATTTATTTGAGTATTTATACCGAGTAGATAGTTCGCGTAATCGCCAGGAGGGCGGTTCTGGCTTAGGTTTATCTATTTGCCAGCATATAGTTAAAGGTCATAAAGGTGAAATAGCTGCAGAAAAAGCCAGCTTAGGCGGCCTTGCTATTATTATTAGATTGCCAACTATTTAGTTTATAAAATAAAGTTAAGGTTACTTACAGAGATGCCTATGAGTGAACAAATACTAATTGTGGAAGATGAAGTAAAGCTAGCTAACTTAATGAGTGACTTTTTAAGCAGCCATCACTTTATTACTCATCAAATACATCACGGGAATGAAGTATTACCTTGGCTTGAAATTAACAGGCCGAGTGTAATCTTGCTAGACATAATGTTACCAGGGCAAAGTGGTATTGAACTGTGTAAAGCAATCAGGCGCTTTTCAAACGTGCCTATTATTATGGTATCGGCAAAAGTAGAAGAAATAGATAGGCTGCTTGGGCTGGAATTAGGTGCAGATGATTATATTTGTAAGCCGTTTAGTTATGCTGAGCTGGTGGCACGCGTAAAAGCTATTTTAAGGCGATTAAATAACGCAAGTGACGTTACAGAGTCAACAATGAAGCTTGACGAAAGCAGCTACAGCGTAAAATTTAAATCAAACAGTATAGAATTGACGAACTTTGAATTTCAACTATTTAAACCTTTGTTTAACAACCCAAATCGTATTTATTCGCGCGATAGCTTAATGGACACTATGTACGCCGATCAGCGTATTGTGAGCCATCGTACTATTGATAGCCATATTAAAAAGTTGCGTAAAAAACTAGATGAAGTGACACAAACTGAAAGTGTTATCCAGTCTGTTTATGGGGTTGGCTACCGGTTTGTGCATCCACAGTAAGGTGAAATGAGCTATGACGATGAGTTACTCATCGTCGTCAGCATTTTTAATTCGCTCTAAACGGTCAAACTCTTCGTATTCGGCAGCTTGGATTTCATCAAGAATAGAATCTACATCAGCAAGTTCGTCGCTGTCTTCAAATTCACCTGTAAGCGTTGAATTAGGCGTTAAATTGGCCTCTTCAAATAGTGCCCACATTTCTTTAGCGTATTGAGTTTTTAGTATGCTTGGCGCAAATTCACCATAGTAGCGGCGTATGTTATTTACATCGCGTGCAAACATAGCTTGTGCACTGTTATTTGCTGAAGCGTTAACGGCTTGCGGTAAATCTATAATTACAGGGCCGTTATTATCTACAAGTACATTAAACTCAGATAAATCACCGTGTATTATACCTGCGCAAAGCATTAGCTTAATGTAATGTATCATGAGTTTATACTGCTCAATCGCTTGCTCTTCACTAAAAACGACATGTCCTAGTTGAGGGGCTACGTTACCATCTTCATCAGAGACCAGCTCCATAAGCAGCACGCCATCAATACAAAAGTAAGTATCAGGAACACGTACACCCACGCTAGCTAAGCGAGATAACGCATCAACTTCGGCATTTTGCCAAATTTCTTCTTCTAATTGGCGGCCATAGCTAGAGCGTTTACCCATAGCACGCGCTTGGCGTCCACCACGTACTTTTCGGCCTTCTTGATATTGTGCCGCTTTCTTAAAACTACGTTTAACCGCATCTTTATACACTTTCGCACAGCGAATATGTTCACCACAACGCACAATAAATACATCGGCTTCTTTACCGCTCATTAGTCGGCTTATTACTTCGTCAATAAGGCCATCATCAACAAGAGGTTGTAGGCGTTTAGGTATTTTCACAGATTGCCTGCTAAGTAGGGTTGGTTATTAATCATTATTTATGAAAGTGCTCTGTATTTGTTTGTTTAATTGGCTCAAGCAGTATATCAGCTTTGAGAATTAAGGGCAGTAACACTACTGCCAGAGAGTAATTAATCGTATTATTTTATTAGCTTATATATTGATTGCAAAGCAATCAACCAGAACTTTTTTTGAATCATCAGTTTTTATTAAAAATAATTTATTACTTCCTCATTATTTGCACATTGTTTGCGTTTTTGAAGCGTAAGCTTAGTTTAATTCTTAAATACGAGGTTATTACTATGAAGCATTTTTCAACTCTTGCCACTGTGGCAATATTATCTATTGCTTTTTCAGCTAATGTAGCTGCTCGAGGCGGTGACAATCCTCCTGAAAAACCTGACTTTTCAACTATTGATACTGATGGTGATGGCGTAATCAGCTTTGAAGAGTTTTGTGCTAAAAAACCGCCGCACGGTGATGCACAAACAATTTTTGATTCTATAGATGCCGATGGTAATGGCGAAATTACTGAACAAGAGCTTAGCGATCATAAACCACCTCGTCGTGAACGTTGAAAGGATACTAAAATGATTAATAATATTGGCAGCAGCTCTGCGAGTTTTGTGCCGCAACAAAGTAGTCAAGCTGCAAAATTAACAACAGAGCAAAGTGATTTTGTTAAAGAAACGCTTGCACAGTTTGATGCAGAAAACTTAACTAGCGACGATGCGCAAAGTATTCAAGCGGCATTTAAAGAGCAAGGTATTGAACCAACAAAAGAGCTTGCTGATTTAATGGGCGGACTCGAGTTTGATGCTAAAAGCATTGGTGATGCAGGAAGAGCTGAAGGTCAAAGACCGCCGCCACCGCCACAAAACTCATTAGAATCAGTCGATACAGACGAGGTAGTGAGCTACTTAGATGAGCTCTTAACTGAGTATTCAAACCAGTTGTCTGATGAAGATAAAGAATCAATCCTTGCATCAGTGCAAGAGAAGTTTGGTTTAAGTGAAGGCGATTCGCTGCTAAATGTAACTGCTTAGGTGTTATTACTTAGAGTAAAGCTGACTGTTACTCGAAAGTCTTAAGTCCAAAGCCCAACGGTTAATTCTGTTGGGCTTTTTTATTGGCTTAATTTAATCGTGTTTCTATTTTGCTGGTGCCATCTTCTTCGGTAAATTTAAATACAAAATCTTTTTTACCGTCTTGGTTTATATCTACCAGAAGAATATCTTTATTATTTTTAGGCAGCGTTAGCTTTAATTTTTTGCGTTTATCATTTAGCAGTGAGTCTTGCTCTCCATAATAAATATACAGCGTTTTTTTACTGTATTTGTATACCGCATCAATATAGCTGTCGCCGTTAATGTCACCTAAATAGAGAGCCGGTTCTGATTCATCGCCATTCATCCCCACTTCCATTTCTAAATCAAGTTCAATACTCGATTTATTGGCAAATGAGCCGTCGGGTTGCTGCTTATAAAGATTCATTTCTAAATCTACATCAGTACTGCCACCGCCTAATGCCATAGATGCGATAGTACCTAAGCCAATATCTAAGTCCATTTTTTGTAAATCAATTAAGCCATCATTATTAAAATCAGTTTTGAGCAATAACTCACTAGGGCCCTGTGTTTCAAATAAGGTAATGGGTGTATTAGTAAAACCTTTAGCACTCCCTAGGTACAAAGTATGTGCTATTTTTATATCTAGCGAGTCCATACCTTGTGTAGGCTTAAACTGTCTGGTTGTAAAATCTAGAAATCCGTCGTTATTAATATCAATAATTTGCTTTATTTTGCGAGTCTCGCCATTGCTTAGCTCGCCTAGCTCAATGCTAAAATCAATTGAGGTAAGCTTTTGCTCAAAGCCCTCTGAATTAGCAAGTAGTACATCTGCTCCAAAGTCATTTGAAAAAACCAGGTCGTTTAATCCGTCGTGGTTAAAATCGATAACGACAGGTTTATTGTTAATATTAACTTCTAAAGAAAGCCCTTTTCCTGAAAAGCGGCCTTCATACTTAGGCGTTTGTTTAAATTTGTTAGGCTTAAAGCTGCCATCTTTATTTTGAATGTATAAAGTACTGCTTGCTAACCCAGGGATAAAAATATCGCTTAGACCGTCGTTGTTAGCATCGAAAACAAAGTCTACTTTTTCAAACTTATCTATTTTTAATTGATTAAGAACCGACTCATAATTAAACAACAATGTTGGTTTACCTGCTTGGGCTTTATATACGCCATCACTTGTTAGTACGAGTGCTTGTTTATCGGTGATGTTAGCAAGTGTTGCCACATCAAACCCGATGGTGTTTTTTGGTAAAGCAAGTTCACTACTAAGTGATGTAAGTAAATTGATGGCTTCTAATTGTTTTGATTCTTTATTATATGCAAATAAAATCTCTGAATCGGTTGGTACTAATTCATCCGTTGTTTTTATTGCCATTGTTTGAGCTATAACGCTTATGGGGGTAAGTAAAGTGATGAGTGAATAGCAAAGTGGTTTTATTATGCAGATTCCTTTTTTATATTTAGTTGTATCGTTAAAGTTTTTATTATTTAAGCAGCATCAGCGCATAATTTTTCCTACTATCCAGCGCTGGGGCTTTTTCGTTTAAACGTAATATACATATGTAAGTTGGATTATATTTAGCCTACGCTAATTACTATGTACTGGGTGTAAGCAATTGTAAGATTATGTTTTAGGGAGGGGCTGTTGACCTTTAAGGATTGAAACTTGTTCAATCTAAGGACTATTTAATCGCGGCGCGAGGTTTGTAACCTAGTAACAAATAGTCAATCTCCCTAGGCAGAACCCTTTGGGCAGCGCATGTTTGGCATTAATACTACGTTATCAACCGGTTATGGGGGATAACCACACTCCACAGGCTCTACCTTGCCTAAATACCAAACAGTTTGCTGCAAATTTAACCTCAAAAAATAAACAGGCCCTAATAAGAAAGGTAGCGCATAACTCATATGGTAGCTAAGCGCTTTTAGAAGTGCTTGGTTATTAACTACATTGCTTATTTTGCTCATTTAAATAAGCATCTACAAAACCTACTTCCATCGGTTTTGAAAAGTAATAACCTTGTAGGTGAGATACACCAATTTTAGTGAGTGTGTTTGCTTGCTCAATAGTTTCAACGCCTTCTGCAACAACAGTAAAATCTAAAGTAGAGGCCATTTGTACAATTGCATGAATAATACTTAACCCTCGTTTATCCATATTTTGAATAAAGCTTCTGTCTATTTTTACTATATCTACACCAATATCAAGCATGCTTGATAGTGATGAGTAGCCTGTACCAAAATCATCAATTGAAATACAAAAGCCTTGTTTTTGTAGTGCTTTAACGGCTGTCAAAAATGTGAGTTTATCCTCGGCAAATACTGACTCAGTAATTTCTATGTGTAGGTTTTTAGGTTCTACCCGGTGGCGATTTACTATTTTTAATACCTTAGATACAAAATCAGGATCTTGTAGCTGAATAACGGATACGTTTACGCTTATAGCAATTTGTGGTTGTAAGTGACTTAATTTTGTTGCTTGTATACATGCCTGTTCTATTACCCAAATACCTAACTCGGTTATTAAACCGTATTGCTCGGCAATAGCTATAAATTCATCAGGGAAAATATTTTCACCATCTAGTTGCCAGCGTAATAATGATTCAAAAGAGGTTACTTTTGAGGTTTTGCTATCAACAATTGGTTGAAATACTAGCCTTAAACTATTTTCTTCTATGGCACTGGCTAAGCATTGACTCAAAAGATACTCTCTTTCTTGTATTAATTTGAGTGAATCGTTATAAATATTGATATTACCTTTCGCCATGCGTTTTTGGTGATACATTGCAGTATCAGCAGAGCGAATTAAAGTATTAAAATCACTCCCGTGCTCAGGGTACATGGCCATTCCAATAGTTGCGGATACCCATTTTTGATATTTATATGTTTCATGCTCGGCGCTAATGCTTTGAAGCACTTTATTAGCAAACTCGATAAGCTCAGTTTGGTTTTGATACGTTGCTAAAATTAAAAACTCATCCCCGCCCCAACGGCATTTATAGAGTTGTTGGTTGCATACATTACTAATTCTCAGTGCTATTTCTTTTAATACTTTATCGCCCACTTTATGACCCAACGAATCGTTGATTTGCTTAAAACCATCTAAATCTACAAATAATAAAGCAAAGGGTTCTTTAGGGTTATCTGCTAGTTGTTTGTTTGCATTTTTTAAAAATGCGGTGCGGTTTAATAGATTTGTGAGTGGATCGGTATTCGATAAACGGTAAATTTCTTCAGTGCGTTGTTCGACCTTGTTTTCCATTTCATTAAGCAGCTCTCTGTTTTGGTTTTTGAGCTTGATTGCATTGTGTGTAAATGTGGCTGATCTGTACGATGAAGCCACCATAATAACAGTAAATGTTAGCCCTAAAATACCGAGGACAGAGTTGTAGTTATCATTAGAAAGGGTTAATAAAAAAGAATAGGGGGCCAGTAAAATAATGCTATAGAGTACAGCGGTTACTCGACTTCCTGAAAGCAGATTTGCAGAGCCTCCTGCAAATGCCGATAAAATAGCAATCGTGGTTGTCGTCTCTATTGCTGATGAGGTGCTATGAAACCAAAGTGCATACCCACACCACGATAGCGCAGTTAAAATACACCCGGTTGAAAATCTTTTTGAGTATGTGTCAGCATTAAATAACGGGTTATCCTTTTTGGTTTTATAAAACCATATAACATCAATAGCGCGAGCTGCTAATAAGACAACCATAATGCTTAGCCAAATACTTTTTTCGTAGGATATTTTCTGGTTATTTAAATCAAAAGCAAACACTAATATAAAACTGACTACAGTCGAAATGGCAATGCCAGAGATGGCATTAGAGTATAAAATTTTAACGGTTTCTCTGCGTTCTTCACTATTTAGATTTTTATATGGCACTAAGTAAAACCTTATACAAAAGTCACTCCAACTAGCGATGGAGAAACGTTCAAGAAATACAGTAAATATTTCAGATGAACAAAAGCGTATTAAACATCGATTAGTTAGGCTCTAATCCTGAGTATAAGAATAAATATAGTTTATGAAAGCAAAAAAAAAAGCTAGCACAGTAAAAAGGCTCATAATAAATAATCATTATGAGCCTTAAAATTATTAAGCAGGTTAAAGTGTTAACGACTTTACTTGCTGTTTAGTAGATTTAACCTTCGAAATCACTATCGTTATGGCGCTCTGCCATTTGATCTTCTTCAGGGCCCCATGTGCGATTTACGCGGCGGCCGCGCTTTACAGCAGGGCGATCAGCAACTTGTTTTGCCCAACGAACAACATGAGTGTATGAGGCAACATCTAAAAATTCAGCTGCATCATATAAGTCGCCTAAAACAAGCGAGCCATACCAAGGCCAAATTGCAATATCGGCAATTGAGTATTCATCACCCGCCATGTATTCATTTTCGCTTAAATGACGATTTAACACGTCAAGTTGGCGTTTAGTTTCCATAGTAAAACGATCAATAGGGTATTGCATTTTACTTGGTGCGTAACTATAAAAGTGACCAAACCCACCACCTAAGTATGGCGCTGAGCCCATTTGCCAAAATAGCCAGTTACGACACTGCGTTTTAGCTTTTAAATCCTTAGGGATGAGTACATCAAATTTTTCAGCCAAATACTGTAAAATAGAACCTGATTCAAAGATGCGAGTAGGTGGTGTGGTTGAATGATCCATTAGCGCTGGGATTTTTGAGTTTGGATTAATATCAACAAAGTCAGATCCAAACTGATCGCCATCACCTATGTTTATTAAATATGCGTCATAGTCTGCATCGGTGCAACCAAGCTGTAAAAGCTCTTCAAACATGATTGTAGCTTTTTGGCCATTTGGCGTAGCAAGAGAATAAAGCTGAAATGCGTGCTCGCCAATAGGTAGAGTTTTGTCATGAGTCGCGCCTGCAATTGGGCGGTTAATGCTGGCAAATTTACCGCCACTTTCACTTTCCCACGTCCATACTTTTGGTGGCGTGTATTCGTTTTGATCACTCATAAATAACCTCAATGTTAAATGGAAATGTTTAATACTTACTCATAAATGTGGCCATAAAAAATTAATTAAAGGCCCTAAATATTTAATTTACCGACCTTTTAATTTATCGGCTTTTGCTAATCTATAACCTAAAAACAACCCGCTTAGCGCTCCAAATAAATGGCTTTCAAACGATACATGATAGCGCTGAGGTAAAACACCCCATATAAAACCGCTATAAAGTATAGCCACTACAACTGCAATTATAATTGATTTTAATGAGCGTCTTACTAAGCCGTAGCATAGAATAAAGCCCCATAAACCATATATAACACCGCTTAAACCAACATGTATGTTACTGCGCCCAAATGCCCAAACTAAAAGTCCACCGACTAGAGCGGTAAAAATAAATACGTTATAAAAACGTTTTACGCTGTACTGGCAAATTAGCCAACTTAATACTACAAATGGGATCATATTACTGGCAAAGTGCCACCAGCTACCATGTAAAAAAGGTGCGCATAGTATGCCAATTAATCCTTGGATACTGCGTGGATATATGCCTAAACCATTAAGATTTATGCCAGGTAGACTATTGATCACCTGTAGTACGAAGCAAATAACAACAATACTAAATATTGCGAAACGGGTACTAGTTAGTAATGACAGTGTGGTTGGCTTGGTTGCCATATAATCGCCCTAATTGACTTTAAGAGTTGCCAGTATAGGAATTGTATTTGCTAATGAAAAGCAATTAAAAAAGCACAGCATAAAATGCTGTGCTTAATTTTAATTATTACTCACTATTAACCTAATTTAGTTAATAGTTTTTTTGCAGCTAGTTCAGAGCTTGCTGGGTTTTGCCCGGTAATTACTAAACCGTCTTCTAGTGCTAATACACTCCAGTCGTCAGTTTTTTGATAATCGCCACCTTTTTTAATTAGCTCGTCTTCAACTAAAAATGGCACGATATCGGTAAGTTGGACTGCAGCTTCTTCAGAGTTAGTAAAACCAGTTACTTTTTTACCCGCTACTAGTGCATTACCATCGGCATCTTTAACATTTAAAAATGCAGCACTTGCATGGCATACCGCAGCAACAGGTTTTTGCTCTTTTACAAAGCTTTCGATAAGTGAAATTGAATCTGTGTTGTCAACCAAGTCCCATAATGGACCGTGACCGCCTGGGTAAAATACAGCGTCAAAATCGCTAGATTTAACTTCACTTAACACTTTAGTGTTTGCCATTAATGTTTGCGCCGCGCTGTCTGCGTCGTAACGTTTTGTTGCATCTGTTTGAAAATCAGAAAGTGTACTTGTCGGATCAATGGGTGGTTGGCCGCCAGCTGGAGACGCTAATGTTACTTCAACGCCTGCATCAACAAATGCGTAATAAGGGGCTGCAAATTCTTCTACCCAAAAACCTGTTTTTTCGCCAGTGTTACCAAGTTCTGCGTGAGATGTAAGAACCATAAGTATTTTTTTAGACATTGAATATATTCCTTCTGATGATTTAAATTAGTTTATTTTGCTTACCAATTACTATATGCACTAACACTGCTTTAAACAACGATGATAAATTTAACTTTATTGATTTAATTATTGATACAATAAAAAGGTTGAATTTAAAACACACTATGGATCATTTATGAAAGTGTCGTTTGAGCAGTTAAAGAGCATGGTTGTATTTGCACAAATTGTAGAGCAGGGCAGCTTAACCGCTGCTGCCAAACAGCTAGGGCTTACGCGAGCAGTTGCAAGTTATCATTTAAAAAAATTAGAAACGCAGCTTGAAGTTACTTTACTAAATCGCTCAACCCGTACCATGGCGCTCACTGAAGCGGGTATTGCTTATTATGAGCGTTGTAGAATAATTACCGAACAAGCTAATGCGGCTAATCAGCAAATAGAAAATATAAAGAGCGAGCCACAAGGTTTACTTAAAATTAGTTGCCCAGTAAATGTGGGAATGCAATTAATTGTGCCTGCAATAAATACGTTTAAGCGCCAATATCCTAAGATTCAAATAGACTTACAGCTTACTGACGATGTGGTTGATATTATTAAAAATGGGTTTGATTTTGCAATTAGAGGCGTGGCACTGAGTGACTCTAACTTGCAGGCAACCAAGCTGACTACAATGAGCACTTGTATTTGTGGCGCGCCGGAATACTTTGCACATTTTGGTAAACCTAAAACGCCTTTAGAGTTAGCAGAGCACCAATGGGTCGTTTATCAATTGGGCAGTAAAACATTAACACTTCAAAAAGATGGCAAAAAACACGATATTACAATGCAAGGCGCCTTAAGCACCAATAATGCCGCTGCTCGTACTGCTTTTGTTGAAGCAGGGCATGGTATTGGGCGTATTCCGCTTTACGATGCGTGGCCAAAAGTGCAAGCTGGACTGCTTGAAATAATATTAGATGATTATAAAAGCAAAGATATTGAGCTTTACGGGGTATTTCCGCCAGGAGCAGCGGGCTCTAAAAAGCTACGATTGTTCATTGATTACTTAAAAGCATATTTTGTAAAGCAGCATACCGCTTTAGGTATGCTGAAAAGTACTTAATGAGTAGTTTTTTAAAGCATTTATAAAGTTCGGCTAAATAATGCCACCGCTTGTTGATACATATTTATCGCAAGGGCTGCATCGTATCGCTCACCTTCATCACGCATAAAGGCATGCTGTGCGTTAACTTCCTGCCACTGGTGATTGATGCCCGTGCTTACACATTGTTGGTATATTTTAGCGCGGCCTTCCTGTGACACATGCGGGTCTTGTTTACCCCATATAAAGTGAATTTCGCCTTGTATATCAGCCATACGCTCGAATGAGTTATTTCCAGGTTGCGCAGGTAACGTATTGCTGTGAATATCAGTTGCGTATAAACAAAAAGCCGCATTAATTTCAGGATTTAGTGCCGCTCTGTAAGCTAAGTGACCGCCAATACATACGCCCATTGCGCCGACGGAGCCTGTGCAATAGCTTTGTAATCTAATGAAGTCGATCATAGTTTGTGTGTCACTGTCGTGGTGCTCAAGTGGCTTTGCCCATTTGTCGGCATTGCCTTTGTCTTTACCTGTATCATCATAAGCAAGCATAGTGCCTATAGGGTTTAACTCATGAAACACTTCAGGCACTAACACTGCAAAGCCATGGCTTGCTAAAATAGCTGCGCTGCGTGCGATGGGGGCAGTTTGCTGAAATATTTCAGAATAAAAAATGATAGCAGGAAACTGTCCTTGCGCTTGAGGGCGATATACAGTTGTTCGCATTAAACCTGTCGGTGTTGGCAAGTCAGCATTATGTTGTTGGATTATCATAAAAAGCGCTCAGTAAAATAAAATTATATATGCTGATATGGTAACTGAGCGCGATAAAATAAACGACTTTTGTAGTCTGTTTTTAAATACTTGCAGGCATTTTATTACAGCTGGCGTAATAACTTACCGTAGCCGGCCAATCTGAAAAAATACCCATTACCCCCACGTCCTTTGCGAGTACGTCGACTACTGTCATCATGTCGCCATCGTTATCTATAACATCAGCAATTGATTGATAGTAATAACCGCCACCTTCATTAAGCGGGCCCGAGCGCTCAAGGCTCCATGCAATAAGCTTTAAACCAGCTGCTTTTGCGTCAATAGCGTATTGCGATGGCACAATATTACTTTCGTTATCTATTGTTAGCATCATCCAAATTGGAGGAGCTAAAATCTTAACGCCATCGGCAACAAGTTCATCCATGCTCGGTTGCCATGTTTGTGGGTTACTTGGATCAAATCCAGCTTCACTGTCACGTCCATCTAGGTAAACGCTTTTGTCTGCAAAGTCAGGGTTGTTGTTAATCCAGTATTTTACGTCTTCAAGGTTAAATGATTGCGGATAAACTTTTGAGGCTGGCACACCCATTTGCGTGTACTCGTTTAGCATTTTTTGTGCATATTGTTCTTGTGTCATTCCATCAAATGGCATACTTACTTGTGGCGATTTTAGCTCTGGTGTCATTTTTACACCTAGCTCATTAAATAGTGCAATGCTTTGTTTATGGGTCATCAATGTGCCGCTGGTGGCATATAAATCAGTGCGCCAGCTTGGTGTGCCATCCATGTAATCGGCAACGGTCGTTGCATTAGTGTTTGCACCATCCATTTTACCTTCGAGGGTTAAAAACTCCGCTAAGCCTATATCGCTGGTACAACATTTTGCAGAAGCGGCAATACCATTAGCAGGGTCGGCTGGTGTAAATGGCACACTGCATTTAGCTGCAAGCTCAGGAATGGCTAAAATATTAGTTGTGGTATGTAAATCGCATTGAGAGTGGCGACAAACAAGCTCTTTGTCGTTTGTAAATGTAACATCGCATTCAACAATGCCAGCGCCCATTCTCGCTGCCGCAATGTAGGCTTCTTTAGTGTGTTCTGGGTATTGCATTGATGCACCGCGATGACCAATAGAAAAATCGGTGCGGTAAAAAGGACCTTCGCTGCATGACTCTAACTTTGTTTTTAGTGTGCTTTGCGCCATATCGTTAACTAAATAGTCAGGGCGAGTCCCTAGTTGAATATTTACTCCTTCAGCAACCTCTACAACAATAGGCGTAGGTACTTCAACAATTTCCACTTCGGTGTTGGTAACAACCACTTCTTTTTCTACTATTTCTACATCGTCATCGCAGCCAGCAAGTGTGGCTAACAATATACAGCTTGTCAGTAGGGTAATACGTTTCATTGTTTATCCTTAAAAGTAAAATTTGTACTACCTTAATGATTATTAGTGACAATTTTGCTACAAGCTTATTAATTTACTTTTTTATTAAGCATTTGATTGACCAATAATGCACCTAACATTATAGCTGCCCCAATACTTAACCTGACTATATCGGCATCTCGGTTCCAGATCAGCACGTTAATTATAATTCCAGCTGGGATAAGCAAGTTATTCATAACTGCCAAAGCACCTACGTTGACAAGGGTTGCGCCTTTGTTCCACATAAAGTAACCAAGTCCTGATGCAACCAACCCTAAATAAATTAGTATGCCCCACTGTGTAGAAGTGGTTGGTAATTTGTTTGAGTTACCAAATAATGCATAGCAAATTGTGGCAATAATAAGTGCGCCTATAAAAAACCACCCAAATACGGTTTTATCATCAAGCTGATTGTTCATCATTAAGCGTTTATAGGTCACTTGGCCTACAGCAAAACTGATATTAGCGCCTTGAACGAGCAATAATCCGGTTATGAAGTTGTTATTTAGGTTTTCGTAACGAATAGTAATTGCACCGATTACAGCAATAAGTGCGACTATAAAAAAGCGTGGGTTAAAGCGTCTGTTCAATGCATCATTTAGCAGGGTAATGTACAAAGGAGTCATTACAGTAAATAGCAGTACTTCGGGAACGGTTAAAAATAAAAATGAGTGGTAGTAAAAGCTATACATAACACCAAGTTGTATAGCGCCAATCAGCATAAGCTTTAAGGCTAAAGGTTTAGGCGTTTGTTTGAGCTTTAAAAAAGGTAAAAAAATCAGTGTTGCCAGTGCTATGCGTATTAATACGCTAAACCAAGCGTCAACTTGTCCTGCTAAGTACACACCAATTAAACTAAACGAAAATGCCCAAAGTAGGGTAACTGAAAATAAATAGCCCATAGCTGATATTATTCACTTTTCTTAAGTGTTACTTTGGTTTTAAATTTATTATTATTGTTATCAATATATTCAATTTCAATAATGTCATTAGGCTTTTTAGTAGCGATCTCTTGCTGAAATATAGAAGTGTTATTAAAGTATCTGCCATTAATAGTTAAAAGTTTCATGCCTTCTTTAAGGCCTGCTTCATCGGCAGCTGAGTTTGAAGTAACGTATTTAATAAGACCGTTGTTGTCCGCAATAATACCAAACCTTACTTTTGAGTAGATGGCTGCAATACCATATAAGTGCGGTCGTTGTATTTGATTGGTAAGCATAACACCATTACCGTAAGTACCAAGAATTTCATCCTTTGATATTTCTTTATTCGTAATTAGTACTATTTCGGCTCCAGCTTTCGACGCTTCTTCTTTTAATGTATTAATTAATACTTCATTGTTGGCGTAACCATTTCCATGAGCTGCAATATTAGCTAGCTCAATAATCGGGCGCGAGGGCAAGTTATCTAGCGTATAAACTTCAATTTCATTTGGTGTAACATTCACTCTTTCAACGTTTGAAGCCAGCGGGCGAAGTTCATGGACACCTTTAGCCATACCGCATGCATTTAATAATAATATCAATAATGTTATAGATACGGCTCTAAAATAGATAATAAAGTTCATTTCATTCCTTGAATATATTTATGGGTATATATTGAGTTAATCATAAGCTAAAAAGTAAGAATGAGAGTATATACTCCCATCCTTACAAATATAAAACTTAATTAACCAAACCACGGCGCTTAAGTAGTGCGTCGGTCGTTGGTTTTTGACCTCTAAACTCGATGTAACTTTGCATTAAGTCGCGGCTATTACCTTTTGATAGGATTTCTTTACGGAACTTATCACCATTTTTACGTGTTAAGCCGCCGTTGTTTTCCATGTGTGCAAAGGCATCGGCTGCAAATACTTCAGTCCAAAGGTATGCGTAGTAACCCGCAGAGTAACCACCGGCAAATGTATGGCTAAAGTAGTTTGATTTATAACGCGGTGGTACAGGGTAGTAATCAATACCGTGTGCTTTTAGCGCATCGCTTTCAAACTTTTGAACATCAGTAATTTTTTTATCTGAGCCAAACGAGTGCCATTCCATATCAAGTAGTGCTGCTGCTAAATATTCAGTGGTACCAAAACCTTGGTTGAATTTTTGCGATGCAAGTACTTTATCAAGTAAAGCTTGTGGAATTGGCTCACCAGTTTTGTAGTGTTTGGCGTAGTTAGCAAGTACCGTAGGTTCAATCATCCAATCTTCATTCGCTTGCGACGGAAACTCAACAAAGTCACGCGCTGTAGCAGTACCCGCTAAGCTTGGGTATTTAACGTCAGAGAATAAACCGTGCGCCGCATGACCAAACTCATGAAACATAGTTGACACTTCGTCAAACGTCATTAACGTTGGCTCGCCTTCAGCAGGTTTTGGAATGTTTTGGGCATTGTAAATTACAGGTTTAGTGCCTTTTAAGCCGCTTTGACTTACGTAAGCGCTCATCCATGCACCGCCACGTTTACCTTCACGTGCGTATGGGTCTAAGTAAAATAAACCGATGGCGCTGCCGTCAGCGTTAAATACTTCGTAGGCTGTAACATCTTCATGATAAACCGGTAAGTCTTTACGCTCTTTAAATGTAATACCGTATAGCTTATTCATCGCAAAGAATAAACCATCGTGAATTACAGAATCCATTTCAAAGTAAGGCTTAACAAGGGCAGGATCTAAGTCGTACTTTTCAGCACGTACTTTTTCTGCGTAAAAAGCCCAATCCCATGGTTTAAGCTCAAAGCTTTCGCCTGAATCGTTAATTACTTTTTGAATAGCAGCGGCTTCAATTTTAGCTTTTTCAACGGCTTTTGGTGCTAGGTCATCTAAAATGCCGTACACGTTGTCAGTTGTTTGCGCCATACGCGAAGTCATTACATACGATGCCCAATCTTTAAACCCTAGTAGCTCTGCTTTTTGAGCGCGTAGGTTTGTTTCTTCAATAATAATTGGGCCGTTAGTTTTTGCTGCACGGTTAGCAGAGGCTTTAAAAATTTGCTCACGTAGGTCGCGGTTTTCAAGGCTTGATAAAATTGGCTGTTGAGTCGTATTTACTAGCGTGATCATGTAGCCGTCTTTACCTGCTTTTTTAGCAGCGGCCGCAAGACCTGCAATTTCACCTTCAGAAAGGCCAGCAAGTTCAGATTTATCGGTAACTACAATGACATCTTCTTTATTTGATTTTAAAATGTTTTGAGAAAACGCAGTAGAAAGCTCTGCAAGTTGTGAGTTGATTTCACGCATTTTTGCTTTTTCAGCGTCATTTAATTTAGCGCCTGCTTTTACAAATTGCTTATAGTAAAAATCTACAAGGCGTTGATCTTCAGCATTAAGCGAGTCTTTGTTGTCGTAAATAGTTTGTACGCGCTTGAATAATGCACCATTTAAGTAAATGTCGTCAGAGTGAGCAGAAAAAACAGGCGCCATTTTTTTGCTTATGCGTAGATATTCATCATCTGAAATTAAACCAGATAGGTTGTCAAAAGCAGCCGATACACGGTTTAGTAGCTCGCCAGACATTTCCATTTCAACTAATGTATTTTTAAAAGTTGCAGGAGCTGGGTTGTTAGCAATAGCTTGTATTTGCGCAGTATGCTGAGCAATACCCGCATCAAAGCCGGCTTCGTAGTCTTTTGTACCAAACTTATCAAACTCAGGTGCCATGTATTGTAATGGGCTTGGTTTGAATAAAACATTGTTTGCGTTCATGTCTTGCACTTGTGCTGCGCCTTCTTTTGCCATGTTTTGTGTATCGTTAGATGAACAGGCAGATAGTATTAAAGCACTAGCAATAGTAGTGGCGATCAGGGTTTTACGCATAATAACTCCATAAAAAGATTAGCCGAAATAGGCTTTGCGAGTCGAAAAACCTAGTTAACTTATCAAATTTGTGGGTTTATACAATAAAGTTTATCGGTATTAAGGGGGATTTGAACGCAAATTAGCTAATAATTAGTACTAAGGTGGGTAAAAGTAGCTCTAAAATTAAACATTAAAGCTACTTAATTATACGATTGTGTGTTTGAGAAGGAGTTAGTTATAACCTAAAACAAATTTTTTCTCTGAGCCAAAGCTATTAGATTGCTGCCCAAACTCTTTATTAATAGTTGCTAGAGTTTGCTCTTGTTCGGCCAGCAAGCACAAAACTTTATTTCGGTAATCTAGGCTGCTTTCAAACAATTTTAAATCTACCTGCGGCTGCAAAGTAGCGAGTCTTTGATTTAGAGTAAGTTGTGTCATATGTGATCTCCAGTGCTTGTACACTATTTATATAGCATTCGGTGCAATAAAGAGTTAATAAATTGTTTATAAAATTCATATTGAACTTATTAACTTGGCGTTTTAGTTATATTATGACGTGCTAAGCTTAGTGAAAACTGAACCACACTTATTTCTAGTGAACAAATAACGATCAAAAAAGATATTGGGAACACTTATGACTCTCGAACAAATTAATCAATACTTAGCCTTTGTAATATTCACTTATAACGATGTGAATATTACAGTTGCAAAGGTAATTCAAGTGCCACTTATATTGTTTGCTATTTGGTTTGTAGTCACACGTATTGGCAAGCTCATTAAAAAAACATTACTTGCTAAAAAAATAAGCCAAGATGCAGTGCATTTGTTTACTCGAATTTACTTTATTTTAAGTATCGCCATTTTAATTTTTACATCGCTTGAAGTGCTCAGCATCCCGCTTACTGCATTTGCTTTTGTATCCGGTGCAATAGCCATTGGTGTAGGTTTTGGTGCACAAAATATTATCAATAACTTTATTAGTGGCTGGATATTGATGTGGGAGCGCCCAATTCGCATTGGTGACTTTTTAGAAGTGGGTAACGCAAAGGGCATAGTTGAAACTATTAATACGCGTTCTACACGTATTCGCCGAAATGACGGCGTACACATGCTTATACCTAATTCTCAATTGCTCGAAAATACAGTAACAAACTGGACACTGATAGATGGCAATGCACGCTCATCGGTCAGTGTCGGCGTTGCGTATGGTTCAGACGTTATACTGGTTAAAAAGCTTATCCAGCAAGTGCTTGATGATCATGATGCAATATTGGTTAACCCAAAGTCATCAGTGTTATTTGATGACTTTGCAGATAGCTCTTTAGTATTTAATGCTATTTTTTGGGTATGCGCTGAGTCTGAAACTATGCTTAGAAAAGTGCGCAGTGATATTCGTTTTAGTATTTATGCTGTATTTGAAGAGCATGATGTAGTGATTGCGTTTCCGCAGCGCGATATTCATATAGATGGGGAAATTGCTTTTAAGCGCTCATAGTTCAAATATAGTTAATATTTAAAGTCGCTCTTGGGCGGCTTTTAATAAAATCACAGGTGTTTCTATTTTAGGTTAACATGTAAAACAATCCCTTTTTCCTACTTCATTTCATTAAATACAATAAAGGACATATGTCCTTAGTATTGTGATTTCGCATCTAAATAGTGATAAAAACACGTGATTTCGTAGTTAAATGTTGCAAAAAAGTTTCTAATTATGTCTATATTTATGCAGTAAAATTGTCACACAATGATATAATCTTAATCGTTCGTTCAGCCTTATAACATCGTTTTTGTACTCTCGGTAATAAGGTCCGCGCGCATGACGCAAGTCGCGAAAAATTGAACGAGCCCGCAATGAATACATTGCGCAACACAAAAAACCGTTGAACAAGAGTGCACAAAAAAGGTTAAACCCAACATGAAAGCAATGAAAAGATCTACGTTAGCTACCCTAATCAATGCAACGTTGTTCTCTGCAGTAGCAGGTACTTCATTTTCTTCTTTAGCTGCTGAAGAAGAAACAGCTAAAAAAAGTAATCAACTAGAAGTTATTCAAGTAACAGCTCGTAAACGTGTAGAAAACGCTCAAGAAGTACCTGTAGCAGTCTCTGCATTACAAGGCGATAACCTTGATGCATACAGCTCTGCGGGTATGGATATTCGTTTTTTAAATGCGAAAATTCCAAGTTTATCTATTGAATCTTCATTTGGTCGTTCATTCCCACGCTTTTACGTTCGTGGTTTAGGTAATACCGATTTCGATTTGAATGCATCACAACCAGTATCACTTGTTGTTGATGAAGTAGTTCAAGAAAATGCAATTTTAAAAGGCTTCCCAGTATTTGATGTTGAACGCGTAGAAGTATTACGTGGACCACAGGGAACTTTATTTGGACGTAACACGCCAGCTGGCCTTGTTAAGTTTGATACTGTTAAACCAAGCCAAGAATTTGATGGTTATGGCTCTGTTTCATACGGTAGCCGTGGCGCTGTAGACACAAGTGGTGCTGTAGGTGGTGCTTTAACTGACCGTTTATCTGCTCGTGTTTCATTATTATGGCAAGATAAAGACGATTACATTGATAACCAAGCGCCAGGCTTTGAAGCTAAAGACGAGCAAGGTGGTTACACTGAAAAAGCGGCACGTGTTCAGTTTTTATATGAAGGCGATGATTTTACTGCTTTATTAAACTATCACACACGTGACTTAGATGGCTCACCAATTGCCTTTCGTGCGAATGTAATTAAAACGGGTACTAATGAGCTAGTAGATAACTACGAAAGTGATGTTGTTTATCAAGATGCGGCATCTCGCTCTACTCAACAAGTAGAATCTGAAGGCGCGAGCTTAAAGCTTGAGTGGGAACTTAAAAACCACACAATCACGTCTATCTCCGCATGGGAAAGCGCTGAAATATATTCTCGTGCCGATATCGATGGTGGCTACGGCGGCTTCTCAATAGATGGAGTTCCAGTTGCTATGGGACCAGGTTCTATTCCATTTTCTAATGAAAGTGCTGATGGCATTCCAGAGCACGATCAGTTAACGCAAGAGCTACGTTTATCTAGTAACTTTGATGGTGATTTAAATTATCAAGTAGGTGTATTTTACTTTGATGAAGAGCTAACGATTGAAAACTTCAGCTACGATACATTCTCAACACCTAATGCTGGTGCTTTAAATGGTTATGTTCGCCAACAACAAGACACAACTGCATGGGCTGTATTTGGTTCTGTAGATTATACTTTTTCAGATGATTTAAAAGTAACAGCGGGCCTTCGTTACTCTGATGATGATAAAGATTTTGTAGCTGATCGTACACTTAGCCCAATTGGTGGCGGTGCATTACTTGTAGAGCGTGATGTTAGTGACGACCATGTTAGCTGGGATTTATCTGCAAACTATAAAGTAAACGACGATGTTAACTGGTACGGCCGTGTAGCAAACAGCTTCCGCGCACCTAGTTTACAAGGTCGTATTTTATTTGGTGATGACGTTACAACAGCTGAGTCAGAAACGGTAACATCGTACGAGACAGGTATTAAATCAGACGTGCTAGACGGCCAAGGCCGTGTAAATGCTACTGTGTTTTACTACACGATGGACGACCAACAGCTTACTGCTGTAGGCGGTGGTGCTAACTTTAACCGTTTAGTTAATGCTGATAAAACGACTGGCTATGGTTTTGAGTTAGATACGCAGTGGGTATTAAGCGATGAGTTTAATGCAACGTTTAACTTAAGCTACAATAAAACAGAAATTAAAGATAACGATTTAGCTGTCGCTGTTTGTGCTCAATGTACTGTAACTGACCCAATTAATGGTTCTGGTCTTGCTGTACTTGATGGTAATAGCTTACCGCATGCTCCTGAGTGGATCTCTAACTTTACGCTTCGCTACACTAAAGAACTTGCCGATGGTAACTTCTTCGCAAGCGGTGATATTTTTTATCGTAGTAAAATCAATATGTTCCTTTACGAATCAGTAGAGTTTGAAGGTAAAGAGCTTATTGAAACAGGCCTTCGTACAGGTTACACATGGTCTGAAGGCGATTACGAATACGAAGTTGCTGCGTTTGTTCGTAACTTATTTGACGAGCAACAAGTTATTGGCGCTGTAGATTTCAATAACAATACAGGTATTGTTAACGAAGAGCGTTATGTTGGTGCTGAATTTAAAGTTAACTTCTTCTAGAGATAACCTTAAATTATATTAATTTTTAAAAGCCTGCCTTGTGCAGGCTTTTATGTTTTTATAAAGCTGGTAAAGTAGCGTTAATTAATTTAAAGAGATAAAAAGATGGCTGGATTTTGGAATTACCGTGTAATTTTTTGTGAAGCAACGAAAGACGAAGCAGCGCAATATCAAATACATGAAGTAGAATATAACCTAAATGGTAAAGTAACTAACTGGTCAGAAACTGGCGCAGCCCCTTTTGGAACAACCTTAGATGAGTTGAAAGATGACTCTGAGCGTTTAAAAACTGCATTTGATAAACCAGTACTTAAAGTTGTACGTAAAACGCGTGGCTACGAGCTTGTTGATGTTGAAACGGGTGAGGAAGCAACGGGTGAGCCGCCAGCAGGCTTAACGCAATAACTGTATTTATATAAAAGGTGCTTAAGGCGCCTTTTTTATTGTCAAAATTTAGCACAAGTTAAATAAGGAATGAGGATGACTTTAAAAGCAATATTATTTGATATGGATGGCACATTAGTTGATTCAGAAAGCATGCACTTTGTATGCTGGAGTAAATTACTTAAACCCTACGGTGTTAGTTATTTAGAAAATGATTTTTGTCAGCGCTTTTCGGGACGGCCCACTTTAGAAGCCGCAATCGAAATTAAGCAAGAGCATAACTTATCGGTAAGTGCACAGTTTTTAGCAGATGAAAAATACCGTTTATTTGGTGAATATGTAGTAACACATTTACCGCCACTGATGCCATTTACAGAGCAAACATTGAAAGCTGTAAAAGCGAGTGGCTTAAAAATGGCGCTAGTAACAGGCAGTGCTAAAAGTGAAGCTATGCCAATACTGAAAGGCTTAGAGTTTTATGAGCTGTTTGATACGGTGGTTACAAAAGATGATGTAACTAATCCTAAACCTGCAGGGGATCCGTATTTACTGGCACTTGAGCAGATAAATATACAACCTGGCAATGCAATTGCTGTTGAAGATACTTACACAGGGGTAACAGCTGCTAATAATGCTTTGTTACGTGTGGTAGCCATTGCCAATAGCCATACTAAAGATCACGACTTTAGCCAAGCTACCTATCAAATGAGCAACTTAGATGAGTTTTGGCAATGGGCGCAATCTCAACTATAGTTTAAGCCAACTTTTACGTGCTTGGATGCGCCAATGTTTACTATTAAACACCTGCTTTTAATTGTTATTGTACTTTTTACGCAATGCATAAGTGCAGCACAACCGTCTGTTTTACTGGCTAAAGTATATGACGAAACGAAGCATTATGATGTAAGTAAATATTTAGTCAGTGAAAAATATGATGGCGTAAGAGCTATCTGGACCGGCACGCAGTTTGTCACTCGTAAGGGTAATATTATCAATGCGCCAAGTTGGTTTACAGTGCCATTGCCAAATGTATGGCTTGATGGTGAGCTGTGGACTAAACGTGAGCACTTTTCTGCGCTGAGTGGCATAGTCAGAACTAAAAAACCTAATAATCATGATTGGCAAACTATTACTTATAAAGTATTTGATATGCCAGATAAAAATCTGCCTTTTAGCACTCGCTATAAAAACTATAATGAGCTTATTACTAGCCTAAACTCGCCGCACATTAGTGCTGTAGTTCAATATAGCTTTACAAATAATGAGCAGCTTACAGAGTATTTTGAGAACATAACTAAGCAGGGCGGCGAGGGCGTAATGCTTCATTTGGCCAGCGCGAAGCACAGCAATGGAAGAAGTAATGCATTACTAAAATTAAAACCTTATTTAGATGCAGAAGCGGTTGTAATTGCGCACTTACCAGGCAAAGGTAAATATCAAGGTATGTTAGGTGCATTGAGGGTAAAAACAGCGCAGGGGCAGGTATTTTCTATTGGTACTGGGTTTAATGATGCACAGCGCTCCATTCCACCGGAGATTGGTAGTACTGTAACGTACCGATTTCATGGCTTAACAAAAAATGGGTTACCGCGTTTTGCTAGTTTTTTACGGGTCAGAGATAGTTTATAACATTTATAAATTTTACAAAGTGTGCTAAATTGCGCGGCCTTTTTGGTAATGTGTGGTGAAGTATGTTTGTAGGTTTTGATTACGGTAGTTCTAATTGTGCTATGGGTGTAATGAGCGAGGGTAATGTTCAATTAGTACCGCTAGAGCAAGGAAAACATTACTTACCGTCTACACTTTACACTCATCACAGTGCGTTGGTTGTTGATTTTGTTGCTAAGCATTTACATGGCACAGCCCATGAGCATGACTTTTTAACGCAGCGCCAAGCATTATTAAATACCTTACCTCGTATTAAGTCAGACCTTGATTTACAACCTTCAGATGAAACCCTATTTATTGGTCGTGAAGCGATTAGCGAGTACGTGCAGTTTCCTGAAGAAGGCTATTTTGTTAAGTCTCCTAAATCATTTTTTGGTGCAACAGGTTTAAAGCAAGGTCAAATTAACTTTTTTGAAGATATCGCAACCGCGATGATCTTAAAAATTAAGCAACGCGCTGAGCTCTCTTTAGGTAAAACACTTACACAAACAGTGATTGGTCGCCCAGTAAACTTTCAAGCTGTGGGTGGCGAGCAATCAAATCAACAAGCGGTCGGTATTTTAGAGCGTGCTGCTAAACGTGCTGGTTTTAAAGACGTAGAGTTTTTATATGAGCCACTTGCTGCGGGTATCGACTACGAGAGTGATTTAACTCAGGATCAAAAAGTCCTCGTTATTGATATTGGTGGTGGTACAAGTGACTGCTCATTTGTACAAATGGGTCCAAGCTTTAGAGGAAATAGCCAGCGCGATAGCGATTTTTTATCTCACAGTGGTAAACGTGTTGGCGGAAATGATTTAGATATTGCTTTGAGCTTTCATGGTTTAATGCCGTTATTGGGTTTAGGTAGTACGTTTAAATCGGGTTTGCCTTTGCCTAATCAAGCGTTTTGGCAAGCGTGTAAAATTAACGATGTAAACTTACAAAGCCAATTTTATAGTGAAAGTCATACCCGAGAGCTAAATGCACAATTACGTGATGTAAGTGCACCTGAGCTTTATAAGCGTTTAATACATTTACAGCAAAACAAGCAAGGCCATCAGTTAGTGCAACAAGGTGAAGCGGCTAAAATAGCACTTTCGTCTGCTAGTGCGTTTGATTGTGATTTAAGCTTTTTAGATAGTGGACTGAATAAAAATGTATCAGTAAGCGATTTAGCTGTTGCCGTTGAGAGTAGCATTAGCCAAATAGTTACTTTAGCAAAACAAGCAATCAGTGACGCTGCGACCACGCCAGACATTATCTATTTAACAGGCGGAAGTGCACAATCACCATTGATTAAAGCGGCTTTAAGTGAGCACTTAGGCAATATAAAAATGGTTAACGGGGATCACTTTGGTAGTGTAACCGCTGGCCTGACTAAATGGGCCAGCATGCTTTATAAATAACCTAGATTACAATTGAGGTTTAAAGATCTATTTGTCGGGTTGCGAGGTATTTTTCGTAATCTGGCAATGTGCGTTCAAGCTCTACGTCCATAAGCGGTGAGCTTAATAACATATCTGCACTCACTTCATTACACGCCACCGGAATATTCCAAACAGCGGCTAAACGCAGCAGCGCTTTAACATCAGGGTCATGAGGCTGTGATGCTAATGGATCCCAAAAAAATATTAAAACATGTATCTCATGTTCTGCTATTTTAGCGCCAAGTTGTTGATCGCCGCCCATAGGACCACTTAAAAGCTGAACTACATCAAGCCCCGTGGTTTTTTGAATTAAATGCCCCGTAGTACCTGTGCCATATAAAGTGTGCTTACTTAGTATTTCTTTGTGCTTTTCACACCATAATTTTAGTGCTGCTTTTTTACCATCGTGTGCCACTAAAGCAATATTTTTTTGTGCGGGAAGAGATTGTGTTTTTTGTTCCATGCTAATTCTTTTTATTGGTGAACCTAAACTCGGAAGAATAAATCTCTTAACCAAAGTGCAGGTTAGTTAAAATAATAGATTGATAGCAAGGGCAATAAATACAATGCCAGTGATCCTATCAATCCAAAGTTGGCTATTTGGGTTACGTCTAAAAAACTGTGCAATTTTGTCGCCAAAATAAATATACGTGCAGTCAATCGGAAAAGCAAAAAGAGGGTAAAGTAAGCCAAAAAAAGCGAGCTGAAAAGTAGCCGATGAAAGCGTTGGATCTACAAATTGTGGAATAAATGCAATAAAGAATAATGCTACTTTAGGGTTTAATACTTCAGTCATCATGGCCTGAAACATGACATTACTTTTTTTACTGGTACTTATATGCGGTTTATCGGTTTGCTTGTCATCAGATGTCGGCTCTGGCTGCTTTAGCGTGCCTTTAATCATCATAAACCCTAAATAGCATAAGTATGCTGCGCCTGCATATTGCACTGCGGCATAGGCACTAGGGGAAGCTTTCAGTACTGCGCTTAGGCCTACAACAGCAAATAGCGTATGAACAACCCCACCTAATGCAAAACCAAAAGCACTTTGCATACCAGCACTTCGACCATTAGCAAATGTTTGCGCCATCAAAAATGCATTTGATGGCCCAGGCGCTACTGCCATTAAAAAGCTGGCTAATAAAAATGAGACTAGAAAGTCAGGATTGATCATTGAGTACTTTTAGCCGGGTGTAAACTATGTGCTTTTTTGCTCATTAAAATAAGCCAAAGCGGAACTAGCAATAATAAGTGAAAAGCAATCAACCACGGTGTGCTTAGCCCTAAATATTGGGTTAAAACGACAAGTATACTCGCGCCACTCATTTGCATTGCACCGAGTAATGCAGAGGCTGTGCCTGCTTGTTTAGGAAAGCTAGACAGAGACATTCCTGCTGCAGAGCCTAAACTTAAAGCAAACCCTAATGCAGCAATTAAGATAGGTAGCATAAGCGCAAATGCCGTTTCTATACCGCTAAGGGCTAGCATTAAAATGCCTGAGAAAACCAGTACACTCACACCGACACGCAAAGCACGTTGGCTATTTCGTTTAATGTAGGTTGGTAAAATAAAACTTGCGACAATACTTATTACGGCATTTAACGTAAACCAAAAAGTAAAGTCGGCTACGGTGCCGCCTAAATGTGTAATAAGCCAGCCTGGTGCGAGCGTTACATACACTAATATGGCTGACATTGAGACCATACAAATTAGGCTATTAAACAAAAATACCGGTGTTTTAATAATCGGTGTAAAGCGACGTAAATCTAAAATATGCCCCTGATAATGACTATCAGCAGGACGAGTTTCTCTAAAAAAGAATAGGGTAACAATAAGGCCCAAAATAGCAAACGCGGTTAAAAACATAAAGTTCATACGCCAGCCAAACTGTACGGTAAGCCAAGCCCCTAAAATAGGTGCCATTGCCGGAATAAAGCACACAATCCCGTTAAGGTAGGTAATCATTTGTCCGCTTCGTTCACTACCATATTTATCACGCACTATCGCAAATGCGACAACAAATGTGGCACACGCTCCAAACCCCTGAAAAGCACGTGCTATTAGTAATATCTCAAAAGAAGGCGAGTAGTATGCGAGTAATGCAGAGCTTGCATACAAACTAATGCCCACTACTGCCACTGGTTTTCGGCCAAATCTATCAGCCAAAGGGCCCGCAATTAATTGGCCTAAACCCACTGTAAGCATAAAAATAGCAACGGTTTGCTGTACTTGTTGTTCAGTAACTGCAAATTGTTCTGCAATAGTAGGGAAAGCAGGTAGGTAAATATCGATTGCCATAGGGCAAAATATAACGAGTAACGCTAAGATAAGTAACAAAGTCATATTAGGTTTAGCGGGCTGTGTTTGCATTGAGTCTCCTTTTGTCGAGTATTTTAGGTGGGCACTCATAAAAAAGAAAGGGCTTATGACCCCTGCATAGGTCGTCATTCTTACTTTTTGATTGGATTAAGCGAAAAAGCCAGCATAAATGCACTTTTTAAAACTGGTCTGACGTGTTAATTTTAAAAAAGTAACTGTTGATGGAAAATAATAATGAGTAATAAATCTGCACTTGTACAAACATGGCATAAATTTAAGCGCCTACCTTTTGGGAATTGGCTTTTTACTAAAGTTGTTTGCTTTAAAGCGCCATATTTTGGTTCGATGAAACCTTACGTACTCGATTTGAGAGAGGGCCATTGTAGTGCGGTGGTTAAAAACCGCCGAAGCGTTCATAATCATATTGGAACTATTCATGCTATTGCGCAGTGTAACTTAGCTGAATTGTGTGCAGGTGTAATGGTTGATGCAACAGTGCCAGTTAAAACGCATCGTTGGATCCCAAAAGGGATGACAGTTAGGTATTTGGCTAAAGTAAATACAGATGTACGAGCAGTCGCTGAAATTGATTTACCACATAAGTGGGTTGATAAAGAAGACTTAGTAGTACCGGTGAAACTGTATAATACCCGCAATGAGCTTGTTTTCACTGCAGATATTACTATGTACATTACTGAGAAAAGGTAACTTACGTAAAGCTGATTTGACTTAGCTTTTATCAGCGGCTTGTTTATTTACAAATGATAAGTCGCTGCCATCTTCTTTCAATAATGCTTTAACTTCTTTTGCGGGTTTTAGTTCTTTCGAAATTAGTTCCGGCTCTTCTTTTTCAAAGCGTTGCTTTAAACTGCCTTCAATTACTGCGCCTGCATCAATACTCAATGTATCGTGAAATACATCGCCATGAACATGAGCGCCACTTTGTACTTTTACTTCACTGGCATTAATTGACCCAATAACTTTACCTTTAACAATAACGCTTTTAGCTTCAACAATACCTTCAACAACTCCCGCTGAGCCAATAACTAAATGCTCTACTTTTATGTCACCATCAATACGGCCATCAAGCTGTACTTCACCTTGGCTAACTAAAGTGCCTGTAAGGCGTACGTCTTCAGAAATAATAGACGGTGTGTGATTCACTCTTTTTAAATTAGAGCTAACTGTTTTTTGTTTTTTTCTACCAAACACGAGAAAGCGCCTTTGTTATTTTTAGAGGATTGACTTGTTTACCATTAAGTAATACTTCGTAGTGTAAATGCGTGCCTGTGCTTCGGCCGGTGCTGCCCATTAGGCCGATCACATCATGTTTAGTGATTGATTGACCTTTCTTTACTTTAATTTTATTTAAGTGTCCAAATCGAGTCACTAAGCCATTTTTATGTTCAAGCTCGATAAAGTTACCATAACCACCATTACGACCGGCACGAAGAACTACAGCGTCTGCTGGAGCGAATATTTCGGTTTTATGCCAACCGGCTAAATCAATTCCTTTATGAAAGGCATGATTACTATTCATGGGATCTTTTCTAAGGCCGAAATTACTCGAAATATAGTATTTAGCTTTAGCTAAAGGCAGGGTGTTTGGTAGCTCAGTTAAAAAGTTTTCTAAATTATTTAATATTAATAACTTATCAACGATGGCTAAAAAGTGGCTCGGAATTTTTGTTTCGTTAAATATATCAAGGGGCCCACCTTGTGCAGTTGTCTGGGCGCTTAATATTAGGTGTTGCTCAAGCGCAGACTCAATTCCTGCGCCTTTAACCATAGCTAAAATGGCTTGGTGACGTTCACTAATTTGGTTATCTAAATAGGTAAAGCTTTGCTCATACTGATTATTTAAGTTGGCCACTCTTGTTGCGAATGTGATTGGAGCGATTAACTGTGCTTGTTTACCTTTTTGATTTTCATCGACTAATGGCTCATGAAATTCATTGCCATTTTCATTAATTGGTACATCAAGTTCTGTATCAAGCTTAATAACATCTTTGCTAATTGAAGCAGGAAGGGATTCTATCATGCTTTGCAGTAGCGCCTGCTTTTGTTCAAGTATTGCAAGTTGCTCTAGCTGCGTTGCTTGAAGGGCTTGTTGCTCACTGACTTTTTGTTGCCACAGCGTTTGCTCGGTTATTTGATTTTGTTTTATGTCAGAGATTTTATTTGTTTGTGTATAAACACGAAAGCTCGAAATACTCAGCCAAGTAAAAGTGACTAAAATAAGCAACGCTACAAGAAGTTGAAACCAAGAGGCTAAAACAACATGCTTAACTTCGCCATTTTGACGAATAAGTAGCTGACGAGCAGGGAAAAATTTATGATAAAAAGACTTTATAAATACTGACATGGCATATAACACTGGCTATTAACCGAATTAAGATAGCAATTTGAGTTAAAAAAGCTAGAAAAAAATTGTAACTGTTCAAAAATTAATAAAAAAGGGCTGCTTTTAATAAGCAGCCCTTTTAATAAATTTTTTAATATTCGTATTATTTTGCCGGCAGTACAGTACTCTCTACAGAGCCAAAACCTATACGTGCATAGCCTTCTTTTTCACACCAGCCACGCATAATAACGTTATCGCCATCTTCTAAAAAGCTACGTTGTTCGCCATTACTTAGCGTGATTTTTTCTTTACCGCCACGAGAAAGCTCAAGTAATGAACCTGCTTCTTCGTGCGTTGGACCCGACTGAGTGCCCGAACCTAGCATGTCACCTGGCATAAAGTTACAGCCATTTACTGTGTGATGAGTAACCATTTGTGCCACAGTCCAGTAAGAGTGCTTAAAGCTAGATGTTGATACGCGCGTTGGGTTATGGCCTTCGCTACGCATTTTTTGCGTTTGAATTTTAACATCCATTTGAATATCAAAAGCACCTTTGTCGCGATTCGCTTTTGATTCTAAATAGTCCATAGGCTGTGGATCGTTTTCATCACGTGTCCAGCTTGTTCTATAAGGCGCTAATGCTTCGGTTGTTACAATCCAAGGCGATACAGTTGAGGCAAAGTTTTTAGCTAAAAATGGACCAAGCGGTTGATATTCCCACGCTTGCAAGTCACGTGCTGACCAATCGTTAAATACACAAAAGCCAAATACGTGGTTTTCAGCATTTTCGATAGCGATTGCATCGCCCAGTGCATTGCCTTTACCTAAGTAAATACCCAGCTCTAGTTCGTAATCAAGGCGTTTACAAGGACCGAATGATGGCACTTCTGCGTCTGGCGCTTTGGTTTGACCTTTAGGGCGATGAAATGTTTGACCCGATACGTCAATAGATGAAGAGCGACCATGATAACCAATAGGTACCCATTTATAGTTAGGTAATAATGGGTTGTCAGGGCGAAATAAACTACCCACAGCTGTAGCGTGATAAATAGAAGTGTAAAAGTCGGTGTAATCACCGATGCGACAAGGCAAAGAAAACTCTATATCGGATTGTGCAACCAATGTATCGCTAAGCGCTTGTTGGTGCTCAGAGCCTGCTCTTAGTGCTTTTGAAAGGGCTAGACGAAGGGCTGACCAATACTGCTTCCCTAAACCCATAAATGTATTTAAGGTTGCTTCACTTGCTGCATCTGCGGCTGTTTTAGCGTCACCTGTTAAAACGTTTAATTTACTTAGTTTTGCTAAATCGATTACTTGGTCACCAATTGCAACACCACCACGAAAGGCCTCATCAGACCCCTTACGACGAAATTCTGCAAACGGTAAGTTTTGAATCGGGAAGTCGCAATTATCAACATTAGCTGATTCTACCCAGCTGGTTAAATTAATATCGTGGGTTTCGTTAATCAGGCTCATTACATTTCCTTTGGATTTTACTGTATGGCGACAAGGTATAGTTTATTTAATCATACTTGTACTTGGCGCCATACTTTTTAAATATTAAAACGACAAAAAGCAGCGAAGTTCGCTGCTTTTAATTTACTCAAATATTTTATAAAACGCCGCGACGCTCTTGGTCACGTTCGATTGATTCAAATAATGCTTGGAAGTTACCTTCACCAAAGCCACCATCATCAACGCGCTGGATCATTTCTATAAAGATTGGACCAAATAAGTTTTTAGAGAAAATTTGTAATAAATAACAATTTTCACTTTGGCTATCTACGAGTATCTGATGCTCACGAATTTTTTCTTTATCTTCAGCAACCCAAGGTACACGGTCAAAAATAGTATCGTAGTACTCTGGGATAATATCTAAAGTGGCAATTGTTGATTTATCAAGCTTATCAAGAGAGCTTACTAAGTCATCTGTTAAAAACGCTAAATGTTGAACGCCTGGGCCGTTGTACTCACCAAGGTATTCATCAATTTGGTTGTTATCGTTACCTTTACCTTCGTTTATTGGAATAGAGAAGGTGCCACAAGGTGATTTTAGTGCATACGAAATAAGCGCTGTTTTTTGACCTTTAATGTCAAAGTAGCGTACTTCAGTAAAACCAAATACGTCTTTATAAAAGTTAGCCCATTTTTCCATGGTGCCTTTATAAACGTTATTGGTTAAATGATCGATTCGGATAAAGCCTTTATCTTCTACAACATTTTGCGTTTCTAAGTCTTCAAAATCACTTTCGTAAATAGTGCCTTTGTCGCCAAATTGTTCAATAAAGTAAATTAGGCTGTCGCCAATACCATAGATTGCAGGGTAAGGCATATTTTTATGCGTTGAGTCGGTCGCTGGTTTTGCACCACGTTCTACTGCAGTTTCAAATGCTTTTTGCGCATTCTCAACACGCCAACCCATTGAACAAATAGCAGGGCCATGGCTTTTAGCAAATTCTGCAGAAAAACCTTCACGCTCGTTATTCAGCAAAAAGTGAATATCGTTTTGGTTGTAATAAACAATGTCTTTACCTTTAAATTTTTTAAGCTTTGAGAAGCCAAAATCAGTAAATACTTTATCCATATAATCAGCATCAGGTGTTGCATACTCTGTAAATTCAATACCGACTAAACCCAAATAGTTATTTACTTCACTCATTATTATTACTCCCGCAATTAAGCACTGCGATTATGTGTTGTTGTCATATTGCAGTAGATAATCAACCAGATTTTTAATTTGGGGAAGAGGAGGGCGTTATTTAGTATGTAGTGCATGTGTAAATTTTATAGGACGGTTATTATAAAGTTGCGTGTTTGTAATACAGTTAAGTAAAATGAACTTATATGGTATAAATTCAAGTGGGAGCACTTGTTTTTAAGTCATTGTATTTAAATATTAAAAAGAAGGTTTAACCTGCGCTAAACCTCCTTTTACAATTAATAAGCAAAAGCCTTTTTGTATGTAATTATTTACACTTTAAGAGCCGTTACCAAAGAACTTGTTCCGTTGTTCTATCCACACGTTAGTTTTAATTGCTGGAGCTGCTTGGTAATGGCGCTCAATGGTTTGATTTAGCACTCGCGTCGGTTGCTCAAAAGACAGCTTTTGTTGTGCGCTACCCATACTTTTAATTTCATCTCTGGTCATAGCACGTCCTGCATAAAGCAGCGAGTTTAAGTACCCTGGTACTGTTTCGTAATTGTTATCTGTAAAAAGCAATACAGATTGATTGAGTGCCCAGCGACTATCGATTTCGCCATCTTCTTTTACGCCAGCAAGTTCTCCATCTATATAGACTTCAAATACCCCGTTGGTTGGTGCTGTATAAAATACAAAAGCTATACGATGCCAAGAGTCAGGTTGTGTATTGCCAAAATAGCCGCTATCGCTAGTTGCTTGTCCATAGCCGCCGCTTGGGTCAATAAACATATCGGCATCATCATTAAGATAATCAGTTGTATTGGCTTGCATAATTGCACGGTAAATATCTTTACCTTCTGCGGGCCAGTATAAATCCATTACCAAGGTGTAGTCAGACACCATTCCTTCATTTGCAAAGTCACCATTTGCTGGTGTGTTTAAATCAATAAGTAAGCCTTCTGTTGGAGCGTGGCGAGAAAACGCCATAACACCTGAAGGACCATCACTTAAATCATCAAAATTTAATTGAGTAGTGGTGCTATATTGTGTCTCTGCAGTGCCCCAATTTGTTTCATCTGGATCAAAGTAGCTTAGTACCGAAGGTCCAAAATCAGCTGCTAACGGGTTGTTAGTATCGTCAAAGTTCCATACGGTTACATTTGCTAAGTTGTTACATGAATAAAGTTCGGTGTCAGTGTCAAGGTGTAGGCACTGACTTGTTCTAGCACGTGCATATTTATCAAGTAGCCACCAAGCTTCAGCTATTGGTTCTACGTTTGAGAATGTAACACTATTAAAAAATAAATCAGGATTCAAAGCTGCTCCTTTAAATAGTGCAACTTCGTAATTATTAGTGGGTTGTATATCTTCAGGTTTAAGTAAAAACCAATCTGGTTGACTTGCAAACATCGTATTTAAATCAGTACCAGTAACAGTTACTTGATACAGTGAGTTAAAGCCTGGAGTGTTTGACGGCTGTCTTTCAACATAAAATGCTTTGTGAAAATCTTCTTGTGTAACTGTACCTGGCGTCCACCTTTTTTGTACAAGCTCAGGATTGAGCAGTGCTGCATTAATTGAGCTTGAATGTTTAGTTGCAAGTGCAGTAATACCCGCAACTTCAAAGTCACTTGGATAGTTTTCTGAAATGGCAATTTCGGTACCAGCATTGGGTGCGTAACGTCCCATTATTTCATCGATAGCCAATTTGGTTTCTTCGTCAGGTTCTATAGATGTTCGTGTATCTACATGTTGATAATCGTAACGACTTAGTGTTTTATCGGCTGTATCAAATACTAAATTTAAGTCGGTGACTCCGCGTGCATAAAAGTCGGGCTGGATGACTAAGGCGTTATTCTCAAGCTCTATAAAGTCCTCACCACCATGAGTATGCCCACCAAGTACTAAATCTATACCGGGTACGTTGGTTGCTATCTCTACATCAGTTCCTTTACCTAAGTGGCTTAGCATAATCATGTAGTCAACTTCATCGCTGTATTGGCTTACAATACTTTGCGCGATTTGTTGCCATTTCCAACTCATTTTAAATTGTTTTATAAAGTCAGGAATAGGGTCATCTTCAATTGGTTTGTCAAGCTCATCCCATGGTACTGACGTCATCCCAAACACACCTAATGTTATGCAACCAACCTGTACCTTAGCAAAGTCGACACCACCAAAATTCTGACTGTTTTCTCCCTCAAAGCGGGTATTACTGGCAAGTACAATGGCATTATCGTCTTGTGAAAATTCAAGTAGTTTTTCAGGGCCCCACGCATAGTCATGGTTCCCTAAAACACGTAAATCAAAAGCCATTAGTTTTACGGTTTCATCAGAGGCTAACCCTTGTGATATTTGCTCTGCTACAGTGCCTTTTTCGTAATCATCGCCACCATCGGTGAATAATGTATGCGGTGATTCGCTTAGCGCTTTTTTATAATAAGCTTTAATGCGACTAAAATATTGTTCTTGATATCCAAAGCGAGAATGCATGTCGGCAACATGAACAAACCTTACAGATTGCTCTGTTGCATTAGCATCACATGTAGGGCCAACATCAGAAAACGCGACAGTACGTTGCATTTCTATTGCATAGCTACCTAGTTGGTTTACTTGCGCACTAACAAAGCCTTGCGATACCGTTGAATCAGTAATGCTTGACCAAGAGTCTCCGCTAAAACGAGCAATAGTTAATTGGCCGCCTAATACATAGTCGTCAGGTATTTTTATAGTGACAGTCATTGGGCTAGAAAGTTGAAGTGTATCTGGTGTAAGCGTATGTATATCTGAAATGATATTTTTTGCTTGATTATTCTCATCAAGAACTAATTTTTCGTAGGTTATTTCAGTATCGCTAGCCACTATTTGCCCAGGAGCATTGATAGTAAAGTTACCTTCATCTAATGAGGTTTGTAAGCCATTAGCGTTGGTAATAATTAAACCACTAGGCTCAGGCTCTACAGGATCATTTGGATTTACTGTTACTTCATCACCGCCACCACAGGCAGATAAAAAAATAAGGAGAAATAATGCTATTAGAGTGGTACGTGATAACGTCAATGCATGCATATACTGCTGTCCCTGAGTCTATTCAATAACCAATCAGGATATAATATCAGTTAACGGGGGCAGGGCAAAGTTGGATAAAAAATTCCTCCATAGAAGCTATGGAGGAATTGTCTTAGGTTATATTGCTACATTTGAAATAAACAATAATTAAGAGACTTTCTCTTCTAAACCTTGTTTTTCCCATACTTTAGCTTTAAAAGTCATTAGTACTAAAACAACACCAACACCAATGCTAAATAATGCAATTTGTAAGTATAAGTTAGGAATTTCATCAACATTATTCGGATCGAAATTACCAGCAAGTAAACCTGCGATGATGTTACCGATTGAGTAAGTTAATACAAACACACCCATCATTTGGCCAGTGTAACGTTTAGGCGATAACTTACTTACAGCACTTAATGCTACAGGGCTTAAACAAAGCTCACCCACTGTATGTAAAAAGTACGTAGTAACAAGCCAGTAAGGCGCAACTTTTAAGCCTTCAGCTGCGTAATGAGCCGCCATAAACATAACTAAAAAGCCTGATGCCATGATAATTAAGCCAATTGCACATTTAACGCTGTAGCTAGGTGATACTAAGCTTTTAGATAAGTTAATCCAAAGCGCTGCAAAAAATGGCGATAAAGTAATAATAAACAGTGAGTTTAATGATTGAAACCACGTTGTAGGGATTTCAAAAGTACCAATAAGGCGGTCAGTATAGTCGCGAGCAAATAAGTTTAATGATGAACCAGCTTGTTCAAAGCCAGACCAAAAACATGCAGATGCAATACATACTAAAAATAGTGCCCACATTCTTTGTTTTTCTGCATCTGTTAAATTACCTGTAAAGTAAATAACACCAAAATAAACAAAAAAGATAATAGTAAATACAATCGCTGTGTAACCTGCAACTACAGTTGGATTAATAACAATAGCGCCGGTCATTGCAGCCGTAGTAACTGCAGCAGCTGCAATTACAAATGCAGCAATACCGCCCCATGCACGTGAAGTACCTTTAGAGCCTAATGGATTAGCCGGTAAAGCGCTGTGCTTTGGTAAGTTATTAAGTGTGAGTTTGTACTGCACTAAACCAATGGCCATACCTACAGCTGCCGCACCAAATGCCCAGTGCCAGCCTACGTTCTCCATAAAGTAACCACATACGTAGTAACCTATTAAAGAACCCATGTTAATACCCATGTAATAAATAGCGTAACCGCCATCACGACGCTCATCAGCATCGCTATATAATTGGCCTACCATTGCACTGATATTTGGTTTTAGTAAACCAGTACCTGTTGCTACAAATATTAAGCCAATAAAGAAAGAATAATCATGTGGAATAGCCAAAATAATATGGCCAATCATAATAGTTATGCCGCCATACCAAACTGCTTTTTGACCACCAAACAATCTATCAGCTAGCCAACCACCTGGTAAGCCTAAAAAGTATACTGCGCCTGTGTACAAACCATAGATTGCAGCAGCTGATGCAACAGTAAAGGCAAGGCCTTCTTCTTGTAAGCTTGCTGTCATGAATAATACGAGCATAGCTCGCATACCGTAATAACTCATTCGTTCCCACATTTCAGTGAAGAACAATGTCGAAAGTCCTTTAGGGTGGCCAAACCAACCACTATCTGGAGCTGAACTCATATTTACTTCCTAACTTTAAGAATTGTTGTAATGGCCTTATAATTTTTTGCTTTAGCTATCTTAGTATTTAGTCATACTAAAATGCTCGACCATCAGTTTATTATTTGTAGCTAAGATAATGATTTGCTATATGGTAGTAACACCAGAAGGTAAGAGACACACCCTTATCCTAATGGTAGTAACACCAGAAGGTAAGAGACACACCCTTATCCTAGTTACAATTGGGCACAAGTATACATATACCTTAGTGCTAGGGGAAGTATTGCGCGGTGTATCACTACGGTGGTCTAGATAGCACGCCATTTAATATCGATTCAATGCCAGTGGCGCTACGAGGTTTTGATAATAGTCCTATTTACTCAGATGAAGCTGTGCTGGATGGTTGGTTAGAGCAAGCTGATGATTGTAAGCCGTGTGCGATGTACTACAACACCACAAGTTTACATGATGGTAATCAGCTAGAGAATCAACCAAGGGTTAATAGTAAAGAGACATACCCAATCAGACATAAAAACTTGTTTGCTGATATTAACCAATTTGTAAAAAAATTAGAAAAACGCGGTCGCAACGTTATGTTAATGATAGTGCCTGAACACGGCGCTAATTTACAAGGTGACAAAGTACAGTTTGCAGGTTTACGTGAAATCCCAAGCCCAGCAATTGTGTCGGTACCTGTAGCAATTAAATTTATAGGCCCAGACGTACAAAACTACTCGCAAATTGTGGTTGATGATTCAACAAGTTACTTTGCGCTTTCAGAGCTGGTAAGTAAGGCGCTGCAAACTGATGTATTTGGTGGGAATAATAGTGTTGCTAATTTGCTTGAAAACCTACCTACAGCACCTAAGGTTGCTGAAAACGAAGGCACAATAATGATGTATGTTAACCAAAGACCATTTATACAATTAGATGGTGGTGATTGGTCTGCTTACCCACAAGATAAGTAGTCACATAATAAGATTTAACAAATAGCACTGGTATAGTTAAATATCAGTGCTACTTTTCTTCATTTAATTACATTTCAACTTATCGCTTTCGCAGTCTGTTTCGTCCAAAAATGTTTACAATAAGCTACCTTCTCAAAGCGACTTAGCGTATTATTCAGCTAATATAGTTTTTCCTTCTTTGAGGATGTATGCGTCTAGATATTCACTGTGCTGATCGAATTGGTATTGCTCAAGAAATCCTTAATATATTAGTTAACTACAGCGTTGATCTAAAAGGAATTGAAGTTGATTCTGTAAATTGTCGTATGTACGTTAGTTTTCCCGAAATAGAATTTGAACAATTTCAAAAAATTATGCCATCGATACGTTTAATCGACGGCGTACATGACGTGCGTACCACTGCGTTTTTACCATCTGAGCGTGAACACAACGAATTAAATACTTTGCTACGTGCATTGCCTGATGGCGTTATCTCTATTGATGCTAAAGGTTGGGTACGCTTATGCAACGATGCAGCATGTAAGGACTTACAGTTAATTGAAAAAGAAGTTATTGGTGCAAATATTAATAACTTACTTAAAGGGTTTAACTTTACACGTTGGCTAGAAGGTAAAGAAGTACTCGGGCAAACCACACGCGTTGAAGTGGCGGGTGAGGATTTTATTGCAGACATTTTACCAATTGCAGTCCCTCAAGGTAGTGAAGGTGATGTGCTTGCGGGTGCGGTTATTAACATTAAATCGCAAAGTCGCTTAGGGCAGCAGGTCAGTGCATTTAGACGCTACGGGCAAGAAAGCTTTGCTACTATTCATAACTTTAGTACGGCAATGCGCCGAGTTGTGCGCGAAGCACGCAAAATGGCGCAACTAGAAGCCCCTATTTTGATTACTGGTGAAACTGGTACAGGTAAAGAGTTATTAGCTAGGGCGTGCCATTACGCATCTAATCGCTCTGTTAAGCCTTTTATTGCGCTGTCGTGTGCTTCACTTCCTGATGATGTTGCTGAGTCTGAATTATTTGGTTATGCCGGGTACGAAGAAAACGCAGCGCCAAAGCGTGGTGTATTAGAGCAAGCTGATGGTGGAACTGTATTTTTAGATGAAGTTGGCGAAATGTCGACTCAACTACAAACTAAGTTACTGCGTTTTTTACAAGATGGTACGTTTAGAAAAGTAGGCGATGAGAACGAAGTTAAAGTAAATGTACGTATTGTTGCCGCTACTCAAAAAGACTTACCTGCAATGGTACAAGAAGGGGTTTTTAGAGAAGACTTATATTACCGTATAAACGTGCTTACTTTAGAAATAGCGCCACTAAGAGATAGAAAAGCAGATGTAGGGCCACTTGCAGAGCATTTTATTCAAAAATACGCACAACAAAATGGTCATGCAATTCCTGTTTTATCACAAGAGTGTTTAAGCTTTTTACAAGAGTATCCCTGGCCTGGAAATGTGCGTCAGCTGGAAAATGCAATTTACCGTGCAGTGTCGTTACTAGATGATAGCGAGCTTCGCGTAGAGCATTTGCAGTTACCAACTTTTACTCATGATTTAGGGTATTTAGAGTCTGATTTTGAAGGCTCACTAGATCAAGCTGTTAAACGTTTTGAGGCGACTTTACTTCGCAAACTCTACCCCGCTTACCCAAGCTCACGTCAGTTAGCTAAGCGATTGGGCCTAAGTCACACCGCGGTAGCTAATAAATTACGTGATTACGGGATTAACCGAAAAACAGTAAAAGTGTAATTGACATAAAGAAATTAAAATATGGGGACTAATTTTTAGTGCCCATATTTTTTGTTACCCCATCAATTGCAATCGTCTCAATACCTTCTTCGTTAAAGTTCATTACGATACTGGCGTTATTACGAGTGAAAAAATAGCTACGGCCATTTAGCTCAATAACATAGTCACCTTTTACCGGATCGCTAAACTGCTGCTTTTTTAGAGTGACTGTATGTTCGCCAATTTGCCATTCAAACTCCTCAATAAACCCATTATTAAATTCTTGAACCCATACTTGGCTGTCATCTTTTGAAAGCGTGATGGCGACAGAATAAGAGCTAGGAATTTGCTCCATATTGTAACTTTTAGATCCAATAGTGAATTTCTCAGCTTTTTGCTGCCATTCAAAACCAAATTTAAATTCTTTAACTACACCGGTAGGGTAAGTTACTGAGCCTTTACCTGGTAACGAAAAATCGGCAAAAGCATTGTAGCTAGGGACTGATAGGGCCAGTGCAGCGATGATTTTTAGTTTTGATTTCATTAGTTATCTTTTTTATTGTAATAATGATTTAAGATTAAAGTAGAATATTCGTCTTCGCAAGGGGCTATGCTACACTCGAATAAATTTAACTGGTAAGACCTTTTTTGTGAACTTATATATTCGACTTTTATTATTATTTTTCAAAATTAAACGCAATAAGCAATATCAAAATCTACTTGATACAGTAGATATTGATTACAAAGCTTTGCCGACTGATTGTGATATTAATCTACATTTAACGAACTCACGCTATCTTGCGATGATGGATTTATCTCGCACGTGGATGACGGAGCGTGTTGGCTTACTAAAACAAATAATGAAGCGACGTTGGTTTCCGATTGTTAACGCAACTGCTATTACTTATATCCGCGATATTAAACCTATGCAGCGATATACAATAAGTACTAAGTTAGTTGGCTGGGATCATAAATACTTTTATATTGAGCAAAAGTTTCACTCAGAGCGAGGCTTACATGCTATTGCTTATGTACGCGGTGTATTTAAAAGTAAAAAGGGTATTATAAGTATTGAAGAAATGCTTGAAGTTGCTGGTTTTGATGGGAAAACACCTATATTGCCAAGTGAAGTAATGCACTGGAAAGAAATGTTAGAGCAGAAAAAGTTAAGTAACCTGCCCTAATCTCTACAAATGAAAAAAAGGCCTTTCGGCCTTTTAACACACATTGTAATTGGGTAACCATGTACTACTTTATATTTGCTTTAAAAACTGTACCTAACACCGAACATTGCCACAACAGGGTCAAGCTCAACAGTTGATGTAAGTGCTTTTGCACCATTAGCATAAACAGTGGCATCGGTATCAATATCCATAATTGATACCATGGCGTGTAAACCCCAGTTTGCATCAATTTTATAGTTAGCACCTACCTGAGCCATAAAGCCAAACGAATCATCTAACTTTACTTCTACATCGTCTGTTCCTAGTGTTGCTTTAAGTGCTTGAGAGGGTTGCTCATCAAAAAATGCAGTGTAGTTTATGCCTACGCCTATAAAAGGTCTTAGCGCATAACTAGTGTCTAAAAAGTGGTATTGTGCAACCAACGACGGTGGAAGTTGTTTTATATCTGCAATTTTGTTGCCTGCTAAGCCGCCTGCGCCATTTACATCGTGTGAAAACGGTGTTGCTGCTATCAGCTCTAACACCCATTGATCGTTAAATGCATAATCTACGGTGATACCTAGTTGAGTATCTGAATCACCTTTAAGGCCTAGCGTAGGTGCTTCATTAATCGCTGAGCTACTGTTATCAGGGTTTACGTTAATAGCGCCAACATTTACGCTAAAGTTAGCGTGTGCAGCTGGAGAGAGTGCTAATAAAGAGGTTAATAATGCGATGCTAATTTGAGTTTTCATGTTGTTCTCCAAGAACTACTGTTTGATTGGCGCTATTATTACCGAGCAATAAATATGAAAACCTGTTCTAGATCAAAATTTAAAAAGCATTTGAAGCTTATAAAATATTTTATTGATTTAGATTAATTTTAGTGTCGTTATGCTTTTGTAAAGATTGACATATTTATTTAATTAACAGTCACATGAATATAAGGCAGGCACTGCCTTGCCATAATCTCGTGTTTAATCAGGGCCTTAATAAACAAGAAAATATCTTTTTAGCAGGGAACGAAAATAATTTAAACACCCGACACTTAAAAAAGTATTGGAAGACTTAAATGCGATTGAGTTGGTATTTATAATTAAATATAAACCGAGTACTTTATAAGGCATAAAATACTCGGTGCACTGACTTTACTTATCAATAGTTATTCCAAATAACGTTTAGCTTTGTTTTCTTTAACACTTTTAAGATCGACTAATACCAATCCATCAATACAATTATTAAAATCGGGATCAATGCTAAAGCTTAAAAATTGTACGCCGCCAGGATTGCAAAGCTCAGTGTATTGTTTAAATAAAGTAGGGACTTGAGCGCCCATATTAGCTAACACATGTTTTAACTCTACAAAATCTTCTTTAACATCGTTTCCATTAAAAAGAATATTGCATTGAGTTAGCTGTTGCTCAGTTAATTTAAGCTCATTATTAGGTGTAGCTAGTTCTATGCTGCTTTTATAGTAATGTTGATAGTAATAAACGAGCATGGCTTTGGCTTGCTCAGGTAGAGCGTTGGACACGCTTACGGCCCCAAATAAATATCTATACTGTGGGTAGTTTTTTATAAAAGCACCAATACCGTACCATAAATAGTCAAGACTCTTACGTCCCCAATACTTAGGTTGTACAAAACTTCGACCAAGCTCAATTCCTTGGTGTAGATAGGGCGTCATAGCGTCAGTGTAAGAAAATAAACTATCGGTATATAAACCTTCACGTCCATGCTTTTGTATTATCTGTTGTGCGCAGGCTAATCGATAAGCACCTACTAGCTCTAGTTGCATAGGGTCCCACAGTACAAGGTGTTGGTAATCCATATCGTATTTATCTATATCACGACGCTTACCGCTTCCTTCACCTACTGCTCTAAATGCTATTTCTCTGAGGCGTCCCAGCTCTCTAAAAATAGGTGAACTACCTACATATTGATATAGATGAATGTGCATGCCATCGTGTGTTTTACCCAAAAGCTGACATTGCTCAATTGCTCTTTTTAGTTCTTTTCTACACTCGGGCACAGCAATAGGTGTTTGTGTTTTTAGCGGCAGTGTTTTTTTAGTTGTAAGCCTATAAAGCTGTTTACGTATGAGGTTTACAATTTCTTTATCTTTAAGGTTTTCTATTAAGTAGGACTCAGGAGGGATAGAAGCACCAATCTCAAACTCTAAAGATTTTTTGCGCTGCTTAAACATTTCTGTCACTAATAATAAACTTGCCAGAGGCTTATAAATCATTGATGTACCATAAAAAAGTGGACTATTTTTGGCTTTAATAAAAATAGGTAAAATGGGGCAGTTGGCTTTTTTTGCCATACGTAAAAAACCGCTATTCCATTTGCAATCCTTAATACCGGTTGGTCCTAGGCGCGATACTTCCCCTGCAGGAAATATAAGTAAGGCACCTCCACCTTTTAAATGGTTTTGTATATTACTAAGCTCTTGCTTTTTACTCATACCAGATAAGTTATCAACAGGGAGTAACAGAGAATGCATTGCGCTGACCGACATTAACATGCGGTTTGCGACTACTTTTAAATCTTGCCTTACTGTAGAGAGTACTTTGATAAGTGCTAAAGCATCTAATGAACCAATAGGGTGGTTAGCAACAATAACAAGTTTACCCTCGTTAGGAATATGTTCTATCTGCTTAGGTTTATAGCGCGTATCAAAATTGAGTTCATCAAGTACTTGCTCAACAAATTCTAACCCTTGTAGGTGAGGGTACGTATTACCAAAGGTGATAAACTCTTGTTCATGCAATAAGTAACCTAAGCCCTTTTTTACTAAACCTTTTACTTTTGGAGAGTTCTCTAGTTGTGGTAAGTTTGCTGCAATTACTTTATCAACACTTATCATATTAACCTCATATTCCGTTTGGTCTATTCGCTATACATGTAAGATTAAAAAAAGGGTGTGACAGTTACTTTGCAGTAGTGTGACTTTTTAAAGTACTAAATTATAAACTGTGAATTGCTAGGAGAATTTATGTCGGTATTGGTGGCTATTACGGGGCGCAACAACGAAAAGCTAATAACGAAGTTACAAGAGCGATTACCAAATACATTGATAGAGCAATGGCCTGATTGCAAAAACGCAAATAATGTGGATTTTGTACTTGCGTGGAATGCTCCTGAGTCTCTGTGGCCGCAGCTGCCTAACTTAAAAGCTGTGTCGTCATTTGGTGCAGGCGTAGACAGTATCGATTTAACATTATTACCTGAACATGTCGAAGTAGTACGTATTGTTGACATGCAACTAGCTGAAGATATGGCGGAATATGTACTTACACATGTCTTAGCTCAAAAATTACGCTTAAAAGAGTATTACACTAAACAAACACAGCAAACATGGAAGCCAAAACGAGCTTTTAGTAATAAACATGTTGGTATACTTGGATTTGGCGAATTAGGTAAAGCATGTGCGCAAAAACTTGTAACTAATGGTTTTAAAGTAAGTGCCTGGGCGCAAAGTAATAAAAACACGACTAATGTCGAGGTTTATTATGGCGATGAAGGACTTAGCGATATGCTTTGTAAGATTGATTATCTCGTGTGCTTATTACCTCTTACGCAGGCAACGAAGGGTATTATTAATCACTCAATGCTCGCTAAGCTACCTTCACATGCTGTTGTTATTAATGTGGCACGTGGTGCTCATGTGGTTGAGCAAGATTTATTAAATGCATTAAATAACGATAGCTTACGCGCAGCTACCTTGGATGTTTTTGACCAAGAACCTTTAACGCAGAATCACCCTTACTGGGGAAACCCCAAAATAACACTTACACCACATTGTGCAGCGCTATCTGATTTAAATAGCGTTATAGACCAAATAGCCGATAATATTGAACGTTTGAATAAGGGCTTAGCACTCAATAATTCAGTGGATAGAACAAAAGGTTATTAGCTGATAGCTAATTAGTTTAAAAAACAGCTTGTTAACATTTGTAATTTTCATTAGTGTAAAAGATATTCTCACTAATAAAAATATAAAGAGGGTGTTATGAAATCCGGTCAAAGTGGGGCTAAATTAAGCCTCGTTGTTATTTCAATTATCGTGCTAGGTGTTTCAGCTTGGTTTAATCAGGCTAACGCTGAAGATAGTCCATCTAAAACACAAACCCAAAGTGAATTAACAACAGTAGATTAACCTAGCTTATTAGGTATTTTCGGTTTTCGTCTTTCTTCTCGTTTCTCTCAACAGTACATGCTCAGCACCATTATTGTAGTGGTGCTTTAGTGGCGTTCAATACTGTCCTGATCCAACGTGTTTCTAATATTTTAAAAATTCGCAATAAAAAAGCCCAGCAATGCTGGGCTATTAAATATTCTAAGGAAAAGTTGTTAACTTTGGGTTACATTAAATTGCCCGAATGTATAAACTTTAAACAAGTAAAAAGTGTTGATCAACACTAAACTCATATTTGAAATAACGCTCGACGACATAAGATCTAGGCTAAATGATAAGAACAATAAACCACATGCACTAATGGCGGCAACGCGCAGCAGTGTTATCTGGTTAATAAAGAATGCACCTAAACCTAGTGCAAGTAGTGTAGTATTTAAAAGCCAATCTAGCTCGTTTAGCATGGTCGTTTCAATAGTTCAGTTGTTGAAAAAAGGAGCGCCATTATGTTGATCTTTTGCACACCTTTCAACCAAGTAATTTTAAATTTTCAGATTAGTTTTTTTAATGCTAAAAGTAACTGCCAATTGCCGAAAACAAACCATTGTCAGCAATTACTTGATACTTTTGACAGCTCTGTGGTTTTTGTAAATCACTGCATAAATAAAGGGATTCACGGCTAGAATCATAGTTGGGGTGCAAGTTGGAATCAATTAAAGTAGCTCCGTAACCTAAAAGTCCAGGCCAGTAAACACTCTCACTTACCATCCCTAATTTTTTATAGGTGAGCAAGGTTGGTTTTGGAAAAGCTAAAATTATTACAATAACAATGGCCAGAGATATAAATAGCCCCTTTTTTGACTTTGTTTTTTGGCTAGTGCCATTGTTTATGTTTGTTTTTTCCTCTGCGGGTATAGAGCGCTGAGTAGGGCGTTGCGGCTTTCTTTTTTGCGCTGTTTTTTTTCTTGTTGGTGCTTTACCTAGCAACGACTGTTTATTTGGGGTTTTAGACATAAAGCAAATCTGGCCTTTTTTCCGTAGGTCTCTATAATTAAATGAGCAAATTTATATACTAAGCTAATTATTATGATAACTTAAAGTTAGCTTATAGCCTACGAGGAATAAAGATGAATACGCAGCTATCAATTTTAATTGTAGATGACGTTAGCACAGTGCGTAGTTTTTTGAGTCAAACGCTCATGCACTTAGGGATAGATAACGTAAAGGAAGCATCTACTGCCTCACAATGTATTAGTGAGTGCCAGGCTGCAAATTATAATATCATTTTTTTAGACATAGAACTGCCGGACGGCGATGGCAAAGATTTGATTGCACAAATCAATGAATTAAGCCCTGAGACAAATGTAGTAATGGTATCTGCGCATTCAGGTATTGAAAATGTTAAGGATGCAATTGATAAAGGCGCTAAAGGATTTGTAGTGAAGCCGTTTACACCTAAAAAAATAGCGGCAATGCTTAAGAAGTTCTATCCAGACTTGGAAAATGTATGACACCAATCTGTTTAAATATTCATGTCGACTGTTATTAAAGTATGAGATTAAATCTTAGATAAAAAAAAACCGGCAAAAGCCGGTTTTTTATATTCTATCAAAAACAAATTATAGAGCTTTAATCTTAGCTGCTATACGGCTCTTATGACGAGCTGCTTTGTTTTTGTGAATTAGACCCTTAGTTGCGTAACGGTCTAGGATAGGTGTAGCAACAGAAAAAGCTTGCTGTGCAGCTTCTTTATCGCCCGCTTCAATAGCAACAATTACTTTTTTGAAGTAAGTGCGCATCATTGAACGACGGCTTGCGTTGTGCTGACGGTTTTTTTCGCTTGTGATAGCGCGTTTTTTTGCAGACTTGATGTTAGCCAAGGTTTGCTCCTAACAATCTTAAAATAAAGCTTAAATTAAAGGCCGTGGAATATGCCTGTTTCTATCATGGATGTCAATTTAAATTTAACAATCCAAGAAAAACTGCACCATATAACGAGCATCAATTTGCCGCTTTAGCAGTTAATATAGACATTGTAACAAAGCACAGACCCCCAGCCTAGTGCTTTAAAGCGATTTATAAAAAAGACTGTGGCATAATCGCCTATCTTGGGGATTTTTGAGTAGGTTTAAGGTGTCAAAAGGTTTATTTCGCTCTGGTATGATTGTTAGTTGTATGACTATGATATCGCGTATTTTAGGGCTCGTTCGAGATGCTGTCGTTGCCAATTTATTAGGCGCAAGTGCAGCGGCTGATGTTTTTTTATTTGCTAACCGTATTCCTAATTTTTTACGCCGTTTATTTGCAGAAGGTGCCTTCGCACAAGCATTCGTACCTGTGCTAAGTGAAATTAAAGAACAGCAAGGAGACGACAAAGTCAGACTTTTTGTTGCACAAGCAGCAGGCACATTAGGAACCATTTTACTAATTGTCACTATTATAGGTGTTGTTGCTTCTCCTGTTATTGCAGCATTATTTGGTACCGGTTGGTTTATAGATTGGTGGCAAGGCGGACCTAATGCCGAAAAATTTGAACTTGCAAGTTCACTACTTAAACTTACATTCCCTTATTTATTTTTTGTAAGTTTAGTTGCACTTAGTGGTGCGGTAATGAATGTGTATAACCGTTTCGCTGTTGCTGCATTTACACCAGTTTTACTTAATGTTTCTATTATTACGTGTGCAATTTTTTTACATGATAAATTTTCGGTAGGTGCTTATTCACTTGCCATAGGTGTATTTGTTGGTGGTGTAGTGCAGCTACTATTTCAATTACCATTCTTGTATCGCGCTAAAATGTTGGCGCGTCCGCGCTGGGCATGGCAAGACGAAAACGTAAAAAAAGTACGAAAACTTATGCTACCGGCTTTGTTTGGTGTCTCTATTAGTCAAATTAATCTGTTGCTCGATACCATGATTGCGTCATTACTGATGACGGGTTCAATTGCGTGGCTTTATTATTCAGACCGCTTAATTGAATTTCCGCTGGGATTATTTGGTATTGGTATTGCGACAGTTATTTTACCGGCGCTTTCTAAACTACATAGCAGTAAAAAAAGTAGCGACTTTCAGCATACTCTCGATTGGGGAGTTCGTTTTGTTATATTTTTAGGCCTGCCAGCAATGATAGGTTTAATGATCATCAGCCCACTTATTATTACCGTGTTGTTCGACCACGGTGCATTTAAAGAAGACAGTGTTGATCATGTCAAAGCTGTAAGCTTAGGCGTAGTCGCATATTCGGTCGGACTTGTAAGCTTTATGCTAATAAAAGTACTCGCTCCTGGCTTTTATGCTCGTCAAGATACAAAAACACCGGTGCGTATTGGTATTATTACCTTAGTACTTAATATGGTGTTTAACATTATGCTGGCTCCTTTCATTGGTTATTTAGGGTTGGCACTTGCTACTTCGTTATCGGCTAGCTGCAATGCATTTTTATTATACAGACAGCTTAAAAAAGAAAATGTATACCAGTTCTCATCAATGAGTATGCGTTTTACACTTAAATGTGTTGTTGCAAGTATTGTTATGGGAGCTGTCACATGGTTTGTGAGCAGTTACTATTATTGGGCTACATGGGCCTTTACACAGCAAGTAATATTATTAGTAGCGCTAGTGGCTTTGGCTGGTATTAGCTACTTTGCAATGCTATTTGTGATGGGCGTTAGACTAAATACGATAAAAAGTGTAGCAATTACTGAATCAAACTAAAAAAAAGATTATAATCGGCAACTCTGCGGCTTTAATCATTTTTTAGCCGTAATTAATAGCTCGCTAAACAAGGCATTAGGTGGCATGGAGTTAATTAGAGGTATACACAATATTCGCCCACACCATTTTGGTTGTGTGTTAACTATTGGTAATTTTGACGGCGTTCATTTAGGCCACGCAGAAGTATTAAAAGGTTTACTTAGCGATGCTAAAGCGCATCGTTTGCCTAGCACTGTAATGCTGTTTGAACCCCAGCCACAAGAGTTTTTTGCTAAAAACAATGCCCCTGCACGGTTAACGCGCTTACGAGATAAGTTACGTTTATTGAGTGATTTAGGTATTGAGCGAGTTATTTGCATTAGCTTTAATCAGCAATTTGCAAACATGCATGCTGAGCAATTCGTTAATGAGATTTTGATTAAAAAGTTAGGTGTTAAAGCACTTACTGTTGGTGATGATTTTAAGTTTGGAAAGCAACGCCAAGGTAACTTTCACTTACTTGCTAGCATGGGTAAGCAAGCGGGCATGGATGTAAAAAGCACCGCGAGCTTTCGTCAATTAAATGCTAGAGTAAGCAGCACTTTAATACGAGATGCTTTAGCATCCGGTGACTTAGCGAGTGCTAAAATAATGCTTGGTCACGATTATGCTATTTCTGGGCGTGTTATACATGGCTGGAAAAGAGGACGTGAACTCGGTTTTAGAACGGCAAATATAGCCCTAAAACGCCAAGTGTGTCCTGTCAACGGAGTGTTTGCAGTGCAAGCAACGATTGCAGGAAAACAGATTTTTGGAGTTGCAAATGTAGGTAATAAGCCGACATTTAATGGAACTCGTGCATTATTAGAAGTTCACCTTTTTGATTTTGCACAGGATATTTACGGACAATTTATGCATGTGGAGTTAATAGAAAAACTTCGCGATGAGAAAAAATTCGAGACATTAACACAATTAACGGCGCAAATAGCAACTGATGTTGCTGCCGCTAAGCAGTGTTTTGGTTTAAATCAGGTAGCCGATAGAGACGGAATGTAGGATAAATGAGCGACTATAAACATACTTTGAACTTACCGGAAACACCGTTTCCAATGCGTGGCAATTTGGCACAACGTGAACCAAAAATGCTTAAAGCATGGTATGAAGACGACCTGTACGGTCAAATTCGCAGCGCTAAGAAAGGTAAAAAGACCTTTATTTTGCATGACGGCCCTCCGTATGCAAATGGCGATATCCATTTAGGCCACTCAGTTAATAAAATATTAAAAGACATTATTGTTAAGTCTAAAACATTATCTGACTTTGATTCACCATTAGTCCCAGGTTGGGATTGTCATGGTTTACCAATCGAGTTAATGGTTGAGAAAAAAGTAGGCAAGCCGGGCGTAAAAGTAACCGCGAGCGAGTTTCGTGAAAAATGCCGTGCATACGCTAAAAAACAAGTTGAAGGTCAAAAAGTCGACTTTAAACGTTTAGGCGTATTTGCAGATTGGGATAAGCCTTACTTAACAATGAACTTTGACTTTGAAGCAAATGCAATTCGTGTACTTGGTCGAATTATTGAAAAAGGTCATTTGCATAAAGGCGCCAAGCCTGTGCATTGGTGTACAGACTGTGGCTCTGCATTAGCAGAAGCAGAAGTTGAATACCAAGATAAGCAGTCACCAGCAATTGATGTGCGTTTTACATTTGTTGATCAAGATGCTGTTGTTAGTGCATTTGCTTTGGCTGATGGTCATAAAGGCGAAGGCAGTGTTGGTACTGTTATTTGGACAACAACACCGTGGACGCTTCCTGCAAACCGCGCTGTGGCTGTGCATGCCGATTTAGAGTATGCGTTAGTACAGGTTGAAGATGAAGGCGTACAACAACGTCTAATTTTAGGTTCTGAGCTTGTTAAAGATGCTATGGACCGTTTTGGTTTTAATCACTTTCACGTACTAGGGTATGTAAAAGGTGCAGCGCTTGAAAACTTGCAAGTAGCCCATCCTTTTTATGATTTTAATGTACCAGTGATTGTTGCAGAACACGTAACTACTGATTCAGGTACTGGTGTTGTACATACCGCCCCAGGCCATGGTCAAGAAGATTTCGTGGCAGGTTTAAATTACAACCTTGAAGTGGCTAACCCTGTTGGTGCAAATGGTGTTTATTTACCAGATACCGAACTTTTTGCAGGTCAGCACGTATTTAAGGCAAATGCGAGCGTAATTGAAGTATTAAAAGAGCGTGGTGCGCTTATGCATCACCATGCGCTTACGCATAGTTACCCGCATTGTTGGCGTCATAAAACACCAATCATTTTCCGTGCTACACCACAATGGTTTGTAAGTATGGATCAGGCTAACTTACGTCAAGATTCTCTTGCTGAGATTAAAAACACGCAGTGGTTACCAGAGTGGGGCGAAAGCCGTATTTCTAACATGGTTGAAAGCCGCCCAGATTGGTGTATTTCTCGCCAGCGTACTTGGGGCGTTCCTATTGCATTGTTCGTTGATAAAGACACCGGTGCACTTCACCCAAATACACAAGAGCTAATTGCTCAAGCAGCAGAGCTTGTTGAAAAGTCTGGCATTCAAGCATGGTACGATTTAGAACCAGCTACTTTACTTGGTGAAGAAGACGCCAAGCAATACATGAAAGTGCAAGATACGCTAGATGTATGGTTTGACTCAGGTGTGTCACACGCTTGTGTAGTAGATGCACGTGAAGACTTGGTTGGTCCAGCTGACTTATACCTTGAAGGTTCTGATCAGCACCGTGGTTGGTTTATGTCATCAATGATGACATCTGTGGCTATTAATGGTCATGCGCCATACCGCCAAGTATTGACTCATGGTTTTACTGTTGATGAAAACGGCCGTAAAATGTCTAAGTCGTTAGGCAATGTTATTTCACCACAAAATGTGATGAATAAACTAGGTGCTGACATTCTACGTTTGTGGGTGGCTTCTACCGATTACACGGCAGAAATGACTGTGTCGGATGAAATATTTAAACGCTCAGCCGATCGTTACCGCCGTATTCGTAACACTAGCCGTTACTTGCTTGCTAACCTAAATGGTTTTAACCCAGAAACAGATCAAGTAGCTGTTGATGATATGGTTGAGCTTGATAAGTGGATTGTTGGCCGCGCAGCTCAGTTGCAAGACGAGATTTTAGCTGCATACGACAGCTACCAAATGCTATTAGTAACTCAAAAGCTAATGAACTTCTGTACGGGTGAGCTTGGCTCGTTCTATTTAGATGTTATTAAAGATCGTCAATATACAGCTAAGAGTGATAGCCATGCACGTCGTTCTTGTCAAACTGCGCTTTATCATATCGCAGAAGCAATGACGCGTTGGATGGCACCTATTATGAGCTTTACCGCACAAGAAATTTGGGAAGCGTTACCGGGTGAGCGTAGTGACTACGTATTTACATCAGTTTGGTACGATGGCTTACAAACACCAACAAATAGCCAATTTAGTAACGATGATTGGTTAGAGATTTTAACTGTACGTGACGAAGTAAACCGCTTATTAGAAGCTGCACGTAAAGAAGAAGTAATTGGTGCAACACTTCAAGCAACGGTGAATTTATTTACGGGTAAAGAGCTTGCCGCTAAATTAAACGCGCTTGGTGATGAATTGCGTTTTGTATTGTTAACATCAGCGGTGAATGTTAATGAAGTTGATAGCCAGCCTGCAGATACACAAGCTACCGAAATTGAAGGTTTGTTCATTAGCGTTGCTGCAACAGATGCTGCTAAATGTGAGCGTTGTTGGCATTACAGCGAAGATGTAGGTGTTGAGCCTGCTCATCCTGAAATTTGTGGTCGTTGTGTAAGTAATGTTGACGGCGAAGGTGAAAAGCGTCAATTCGCTTAGGAGTTATTCTTAGTGAGCAAACTAGCCCAAAAAAGTGGTTTAGTGTGGCTTTGGTTGAGTCTATTACTTTTAGTAATAGACTTTGCCAGTAAAACACTTGTTGTAGGGACTATGGCTTATCAAGAGTCTATAAACTTACTCCCTGTTTTTAGTATTACTTATGTACATAACTATGGTGCTGCTTATAGCTTTTTAAGTGAAGCGGGTGGTTGGCAGCGTTGGTTTTTAAGTGCGATTGCTATTGCTATTAGTGCTTTGCTTGTGTGGTGGCTAAAACGCTTACCTGCAACAAACAAAGTACTATGCGGTGCTTATGCACTGGTACTTGCAGGCGCTATTGGTAATTTATACGATCGTATTGCGTATGGTTATGTAATCGACTTTATTCACGTATTTTATAAAGACTCACATTTTCCTGTATTCAATATTGCCGATTGCGCTATTTGTATTGGCGCAGCATTATTGTTATTTGATGCCTTTACCGGCGAGAGTCCGAAGGAGCATAAAGCATGAGCCAAGCTGTAATTGGTGAAAACTCGCAAGTTATTTTCCATTTTTCTATTAAATTAGAAGATGGCTCTGCCGCCGATTCTACCAAGGTGCACAACAAACCTGCTAAATTAACAATGGGCGATGGCAGTTTAACGGCAAACTTCGAAAAGTGTTTATTAGGTTTAACTGCAGGCGAAAGTAAAACGTTTGAATTAGAACCTGAAGATGCGTTTGGTCAGCCAAATCCAGATAATATTTACTACGTTGACCGTAGTAAATTTGGCCCAGAAACACCAGCTAAGGTAGGTGCAATTATTGCGTTTACTCAACCAGACGGTACTGAGCTTCCTGGATTAGTTCGCGAAGTGCAAGGTGAGTCGGTAACGATTGATTTTAATCACCCTTTATCTGGCCAACGTTTAACGTTTGAAGTTGATATTATTGAGGTGGAAGGTTAATGGAAATATTACTAGCTAATCCACGCGGCTTTTGCGCTGGTGTTGACCGTGCTATTAGTATTGTTGAGCGCGCCCTAGATATTTTTGAAAAGCCAATTTATGTGCGCCACGAAGTAGTACATAACCGCTATGTGGTTGATGGATTAAAAAGTCGTGGTGCGGTATTTGTTGAAGAGCTTGATCAAGTACCTGACGACAGTATTGTTATTTTTAGTGCACATGGTGTTTCGCAAGCTGTTCGCAGCGAAGCTAAACGTCGTGATTTAAAAGTATTTGATGCAACGTGTCCGCTTGTTACTAAAGTACATATGGAAGTTACACGTGCGAGTCGTAAAGGTATTGAGTGTATTTTAATTGGACACCATGGTCACCCTGAAGTAGAGGGAACAATGGGACAATATAATAACTCAGCCGGTGGTATTTATCTTGTTGAAACCGTTGATGATGTTGTTGCGCTTAATGTAAAAAATGCTGAAAATCTTTTTTACTGTAGTCAAACGACTTTATCAGTTGATGATACTGCTGATGTTATTGATGCACTACGCAATAAATTTCCATCAATTGACGGACCTCGTAAAGATGATATTTGTTATGCAACGCAAAATCGTCAAGACGCTGTTCGTGACCTAGCTGATAAAGTTGATGTGCTATTAGTTGTTGGCGCTAAAAACAGCTCTAACTCTAATCGCTTACGTGAACTTGCAGATAAAATGGGCACAGTTGCTTATTTAATTGATGACGCAACTGATGTACAAGAGCAGTGGGTTTCAGGTTCTAAATCAGTGGGTGTAACTGCGGGTGCATCTGCGCCAGAAGTACTTGTACAACAAGTTATAAGCCGATTAAAAGATCTTGGTGGTACGCAGGTTGTTGAAAACCCAGGCGAAGAAGAGAATATCGTATTTGCTGTTCCTGTAGAGCTACGTTAATTTAAAATTTAGATTATAGGAGAGTCGTTATGAGCAAGTCACTAAAAAATGATGGTTTGCTTTTTTCGGCTCTTTTTAATGAGCGAGGCGTACTAGCTTCGCTTGTTGTTTCTCAAGTTATTGCTATTGTTTTAGCCTTTGCACCCAATGTAGAAGGAGATATTTGGCTTCGACTTGGGGTCATTAGTTTGTTTATGCATTTAATTGTTTTAGTCGGTACCTCTTCTTTATATTTTTGTAGATTTTTCTTACAAACGCGCACTCAAACTTTTCAGTTAAGTTTGTTTTTTATCTTTTTTTTATTATCTACGTGCATTTTTAGTATTTTATTTTCCCATTTTGCTTTTGATATAGATGATACAGATAACTTAATTTATTTCACACTTCGCAATTGCATTATAGTGGCTTTGCTGGCGGCTTTATTCGTCCAATTTTTATTAATTCATTTTGAAAAAGAGCAGCAAACTAAAGCGCTTTCTCGAGCTGAACTTGATGCCTTACAAGCCAGAATACGTCCTCATTTTTTATATAATAGTTTAAACACTGCTGCAGAGCTTACTCATCATGATGCCGATGCGGCAGAGCAGGCTATTTTAGCATTAGCCGCCTTATCGCAGGCTGCAATGCACTCAGGAAAAAATGTATCTCTTGACGATGAAATAACGCTGAGTAAGCAATATATAGCACTTGAAACATGGCGTTTCGGTAATCGCTTAAGAGTTAATTGGCAAATACCCAATGAACTACCTGCATTGAGCATTCCTTGTTTAACCCTGCAGCCATTAATTGAAAATGCAGTATGCCACGGTGTTGAAACAAGTGAGCATGGTGCAGAAATAAAAGTAGAGCTACATATTACTACCGGCTATATAACCATGATTGTTTCTAACCCTATAACAATTTCTAATGCTCAAACTAGGCCTAATAACGGCATGGCGCTTGAAAATATTCGCCAGCGATTAAATATTTATTATAAAAATAAAGCGCAGCTAACAATTACGAATAAAAATGATGTGTTTAGGGTCAAGGTCGTTATTCCTAAGCTAATTGAGGGCAGTGTATGAACGTACTCATTGTTGATGATGAACCTCTTGCGAGATCGCGCTTAATTCGTTTGTTGGCACATGATAAAAGCATAGTTGTACAAGGCGAGGCAAGTAATGGTAATGAAGCCCTAGTACTTGCTAAAAAGCAAACGCCAGATTTGATTTTTTTAGATGTTGATATGCCCGGTATGAATGGTTTACAAGTTGCTAATGAGCTCAATAGTTTAACTCTACCTCCTGCTATTGTTTTTATAACTGCTCACCCTGAGCATGCCTTCGATGCTTTACAATTAAGTGCTGCAGGTTATTTAGTTAAACCTATTTCAGAGCAATCATTGCAAAAGGTGCTTAAGCAAGTCGGGCGCTTAAATAAAGTACATATTCAAAAACAACAAAATGTAAAAATCTCTTATCAGCTAGCTGGTACTCTACGCAGTGTTGATATAAATGATGTTTTGTATTTTAGTGCCGAAGAAAAGTATACCAAAATGATATTCTGTGGTGGAGAAGCTTTACTTGAACAAAGTCTAAAACAATTAGAGTTACAATTTCCTACACATATTTTGCGAATCCATCGCAATACATTGGTTAATAAACAAAAAGTCATTGCTTTGCATTCAAAAGCGAATGGCAATCATATGATTGAGCTACAAGGGTGCAGTGAGTTATTGCCAGTGAGCCGCCGTGAGCTTAAATTAGTAAAAAATTCGCTTTAGGCTTACCTTGCAATTAACCTCCCCCTGATTTAAATACATTTGAGTCTTAATTATCAACGGTGTTATTGAATAAACAGGTTTAATTAACCGTTTATCAACAAATATAACCGCTTGTCTTAGTCCTCATTGATTCCTCAAATAAATAACATAAACTTATAATCAGATAATTTTTATTTGGTTTTATTATGCAATCACCTCACATAAAAGTGCAAAGAGGCTTCACTCTGATTGAAGTGCTAATTGCATTTATTATTCTTAGTTTTGGCCTTTTAGGTGCAGTTGCCTTGCAAGCAAAAGCAAAGCAAGCAAGCTTTGACTCTATGCAGCGTGCTGCTGCAGTTGCTCTGGGAAATGACATTATTCAACGTATTCGTGCTAATGACACTATTGATATGATAAAAGATTACGGAGGCGTTATACAAAGCTCAGCGAATAGTAATACTTACTCGAGTTGCTTTGGTGCAATATGTAGTTCTTCTGATATAGCAAAATTAGATATAACACAATGGAAACGTGCTATTCGAGCTAGTGAAAATACGGGTACTTTAGATGATGCGACAATATGTATAAATCCAACCTCAGTGGCAGATACTGGAGGCAAAGGGTTTAACATTGAAGTAATTATATCATGGCAAGGGCGGCAAGAGTTCAAAGCAAATACGAATACAGGAAAAGTTACCTGTGGTGATAAAACTAATAATAAACGCCGTTTAGTGGTCTTAACCAGCTATATATATGTTAGGAGCTAACATGAAGCAAAAAGGCTTTACGCTAGTAGAAGTAATGATTTCGCTATTTATAGGCGGTTTAATTCTTGGTGGCGTTATGTTTACTTTTATTAGTATGAAAGTAACCACAAAAGACACTATGACTATCGGTGAACTCCAGGAGTCAGGACGTTTAGCTATAAATATTATGCAACGCGATATCGAGCAAGTTGGCTTTTGGGGAACTTATTATGATGACTCGTTCACAGCAGTAAATACAACCGTTTCTGCAACGACGATTACAGGTGATTGTTCAGATGGAACTAATAACGGCAGCTTTCCAGATTTAACCAGTAGTAGTAATTTTCGTACTATTTATGCAAAAACTACTACGAGTAAAGATAACCTACATTGCATAAACGATGGCATTATTCCTGCTGATAATAAAGAGACCGATATTCTTCAGCTCAAGTTTTTACAAGGTGATCCTCAATATGATGCTGTTGCAGGTACTAATACAACTAGCGATAAAATAAATTATTTTATCGCAGAACAAGAACAAGCAAGTTTTGTAACCGGTAAACATACCCCAACAAATATCAATGCAACTATTTGGCCATATAGTCATCATGTTTATTATATTAAAGAAGAAAAGTATTTAGTAAATAATAAAGAAATAAAAGTCCCCGTATTAAGACGAAAACGATTAGTAAATGGAAAGATGACCTCTGAAACGATAATGGAAGGTGTTGAAAACATGCGTTTTCTTTTTGGCCTTGATACTAATAGCGATAGCAAGGTTGATACTTATAAAAGCTCGGCAGCTATCTCTGCTACAGAATGGGAAAATCGTAAAGGTATTTTAACCGTTCAACTCTTCTTATTAATTAGATCACTGCAACCGGACCCCGGTATAAAAATAAAAAAACAAGAATATACATTAGGAGATGGACCCGAAAAACGAGTTTTAAAATTTGATGATAATTATAGACGCACTGTTTTTACAACAACTATTCGCTTAAGTAATGTTGGAGGGAACTTATGGAAAATTTAAAGTTGTTACCAAATAAGCAACAAGGTGTGGTGCTTTTAACAGCATTAATTATGGTGATAGCTGTTACCGGCATTGCAGTTACTCTTATGAGTAGTAGTACAATTGATATTAAAATTACTAATGCAGCACAAGAGCGAGAAGTTGCAGAAAATCAATTGATTGGCGAAGTGCAAAGAGTAATTGCGTCAGAAGCTAAAAAAGGTGCTGATAGTGACTTTTTTCTTACTCCAGATGAGATCGCTACAGATTCGGGTAAGCTTGATGGTGATGGTAATAAAATAATTATACCAGAGAAGGACATTACAGAGCCTGGGCACGAAATGAAAAGCATAATGACGAATTTAAATCGTGGTTCGCTAGAGCTTAATTGTCCTCGTAGTTATAGTTTTACAGCGGGTGTTTCATGCAATATGGTTCAAGTATCTACTACGATAGAATATGGCTCTAAAAGCAAGCATCAACTAACCATAGTTACTGGTATAGCTCAAGAGATGGCCAGTACGGGTAAGGGGATTTAAGATGAAATTTAAACTTTATATAGCACTAGTTTTATTATTTACATCAGTAATTAATATGCATGCATACGCTGAGGATATTGAGATTTACGTAAATAAAGATGTAAAATTCGATGAAAAACCAAGAGTTCTTTTTATTTTTGATACGTCAGGAAGTATGGACGAGGAAGTTACATCAGCAGGCACAAGAGAGCGATGTTATATAAAGGAAAGAGAAAGTTACTTCTTTGGGCTTTTATGGCGTGATGTATATGTGGAACTAGGGCAGTGCTATGAAAGTAAAAGCAGCTATAGTGAATATAATCAACAATGTTACATAAACATTGGAGGTAGTTACAACCCCAATTATCAACCAAGTTGTGTTGATGAAGTTGAAGGTGGGACAAGGCTTGAGGTTGCAAAAAGAGCTGTAAAAGGTTTAATAAATGACAACAGTGATATTGACTTTGGTTTAATGCGTTTTAATTATAACGCAGGTAATGAACCCGGTGGCGGCTATGTGCTTGCTAGAATAGGTGCAAATGAAAATATACTGATTAATAAAATCAATGAGCTACCTGCGTATGGTTCAACTCCATTAACAGAAACTTTGTGGGAGGCATATTTATACATCACAGGACAAAATCTTAAGTTTGCGAGAAGGGTTAACGGCAGAGATAAAAGCATTGATGAAAATAGCAAGTACATATCACCTTTTAAACAAGATCAAGGAACTCCACTGCGCTGTGATAACTCTATTAATATTATTCTTATAACAGACGGTGAACCTCAAAATGATGATGAAGCTGATGGAAGTATAAATAAAGAATATAAAGGTATATTTGGAGCTAATTCGAGTTCATTTGGGAGCTATAAAAGTTATTTAGTAGCGTTAGCCAAAATTTTATATGGTACAGAGACTATATCTGTTGATTTATATCCTCAGACCTCTGAGGTGATTGATACGGGTAGGCTTTTTACTATAGGTTTTGGTGATGGAATGGGTGAAAATGCGCTCAAACTTTTAGAAGAAGCAGCTAAGGTTGGTGGTGGGGATTATTTTGAAGCTAAATCAGCAGCAGCCCTTTCTTCTGCACTTAAAAATACAATTTCACAAATTAGAGAAGAAAATAGTACTTTCATTTCTCCATCAGTGGCCAGTAATAACGTAGATCAAACTCGAAGTCGAGATGCAATCTATTTTGCTATGTTTTATCCAGATAAAAGTACACGTTGGCGAGGTAATTTAAAAAAATTAAAAGTATCAGACGGAAAAATTATTGATTCATCGTTAAAGTTAGCACTCAATGAAGATGGATTAATTAGTAAGGATGCAAAAACCTTTTGGTCTGTTAATAATTCTGCAGATGGTAATTCGGTAAAAAATGGTGGCGTTAATGCAATGCTGGCAACTATAAAGGATAAAGATCGTAAAGTGCTAACGGATATCGGCTTTTTTAAGGCCGACAGTATTATTGATGCTATGGGTGAAAGCCAGGCAGCTAGTGCTTTCTTAATTGATAAGTCTGAGCTTGAAAATACGATTAATTGGGCGCGTGGGGTTGATGTTGATAATAAGAATCCTGAAAGCGAACAGCGTAATGATATCTTTGGTGATCCCTTACACTCTAGGCCTGTAGCAATAGATTATGGTAATAATGATATACGTATACTGATTGGTACTAATGCTGGCTTTTTACATATGTTTAAAGATGACGATGTAAATAATGAAGTTAAAGAAAGTTGGGCGTTTATACCGTCTGTACTTTTTAAAATAATTAAATCATTAAGAAAAGCAGAATCTGGTAAGCAATATGGCATGGATGGGCCTATTAGCGTGTATTCCAAAAATGAAAGTCTCAATAGTGATAACGTTAACGATGGTATTGTAAATGTATCCAAAGGAGATAAAGTTTTAGCATTTGTTGGAATGCGTCGTGGAGGAAAAAATTATTATGCTTTTGATATAACCGCTCCTGATAATCCAAAGTTAAAATGGACTATAAAGGGAGGTGAAGGAGACTTCACAAAACTGGGTCAAACTTGGTCAAAGCCGCAAGTGGCATTTATAAAAGCTTTTGGTGATAAACCAGTACTGGTTTTTGGTGGTGGTTATGACACAAATAAAGATACTAGCTCAGAGGCTGACTCTGTAGGTAATAATATTTATATTGTTGACGCAAATACAGGTACTAAGCTTTGGTCATTACTAGATAATAATAATTTTAAAGGAAAACATAGTATTGCTGCAGATATAACTCTACTAGATTCTGATTATGATGGTTATATCGACAGAATATATGCTGCAGATACAGGAGGTGATATCTGGCGTATAGATATGCCGGGCGATAAGAAAGGAGCTTTTAATCACCATAAATTAGCTCAATTAGGTATTGGAGCAGATAGACGCTTTTTTTATAAACCAGTGATTGCACGAACGCTGTTTAGTAAAGTAACAATAATTGGAGAGGTTATAACTAGACTAGACTCTCCATATGATGCAGTTGTCATCGGTAGTGGTAAAAGAACTAATCCGAATGATGCAAAAACTGCAGATCAATTATTTATGATAAGAGATGAAAATACAGTTACAAAATCATTTACAGGTAAAGAACCTACACCAATCATGCCACATGATTTAATGGTTATGAACGATGACCCATTTGAGAAAACATTAAATAGCAAAAATGGAAAAAGTGATATAGGAGGGTTCGTTAAATTAGAAGCTGCTTTGGCTTTAAAAAAAGGTTGGCGATACGAACTAACTACGGGTGAAAAGTCATTAGCAGCTGCTACAGTTGTGGGTGGGGTTGCTTATTTTACCTCATTTACACCCGCTTCAGACTCCTCTACAAAAAACCAGTGCTCACTTAGTGGTGGTGGTGGTTCACTCTATGCTTTTCATCTTCATTATGGAACTAAGGTATATGATAAACTTAAGTTTGATACAAGTAATGAAGTACCTGATACTCCACAATTATACTTTGGTTCATCGTGCGCAGATAGTGATGGTAATGGAATGTGCGACGATAACCCTAAAGAGGAAGTGAAAAGTCAGTTTTATTTAATTGGCCCGGGTATTAAAGGTGAGAATGCAGAAAACCCGCTTCAACCACTTGAAATTACAGGGCCGGGATTAAAAGTTGTTGATGGTAAAATACAACTTGTAAAAGATAAAGCGCTAGGGTTTGGTTTTAAAACCCAGCAAACTTACATTTATAAGCGCGAAGAAAACGACGAAATTATACCTGATGAAGAAGGCTAAGGGTGTTTAAATGAATAAAAAGCAACATGGATTTACCTTAATTGAGCTGATGATAGCAGTTGCTATCGTCGGTATACTTGCAGCAATTGCATTGCCTAATTATACAGAGTATGTGAAGCGTGCTTCGCGTGCAGAGGCAGTTGCTGCATTATTAGATGCAGCTAATAAGCAAGAGCAGTACTTTGTAGATAACAGAGAATATACAGAATTAGCGAGTGATTTAGGGATTCAAAGTAAAACAGAGAATGGGCATTTCGAATTAGCGATTAAAGTAGTTGATAAAAGTACTTTTACAATCACTGCTAAACCCGTGGCAGGGCCGGTAAAAGGAGATGGTGATTGCACCGAGCTATCTATAACTGATATAGGTACTAAAGGCGCGCAAGGGGCAAAAACAAACAAGGGAGCAGATATTGACTACTGCTGGGGAAGATAACTAGATTACTTCTTCTGACACTTATCAGTTGATTTAATGCGAATTCTACCCGTTTGACTTACAGATAAAGCCAATCCTTTGAGATTGGCTTTATCGCTATTAGGGCAATATATAAAAGTCCCATTTTGAAAACCATTTAAAGAACCATCAGGACGAAACGTAATAGCGCTACGGGGGTACTCTAAAGTATCGGCCTCATGAACATCCTCGAAAGTGCTTAAGAGTAGTTCATCATCATCTAACGAGGTTGATTTATCTTTGTCGATAAAGAGTGACATTTGGCCATTCCACTCGTCTTTTGTACATTGACTGTCTTTTAGTGCACAAAGCGTGACGTAAGTAGCATTTTCAATCGCATAAAGGCGGCCATAATTTATATTTCGGTGTAGCAGATTCACATGGTTATCTAATCGGTTTTTAGCCAATAAGTCTGGATAAAACCACATAGATAATTGGCTGATTACACTGACAACAGTAATTGATACCATTAATTCGAGAAGTGTCACTCCCTTGTTTTTTGATATTGATAATCTCATCCTTGAAGACCTGAGTTAATAAATGATTAACTCAGTCTAGTAAATGATACAAATATGACAAGATATAATTGTACGTTTTTTAATCGCACTTTTCAGTGGTGTCACCAAGGTAAAAAGCAGTACCAGATACTGATACATTCAGCGCTTTATTGTTTTCATTGTCATTATTGGGGCAGTATACAAAGCCCGTAAAGCTACCTGAGCCAGCTAAACTTGTCGTAATACGACCGCTCGTATTAAACCGAAGGCTATTATTACCAGAGAATTTTATTCTATCGCTAGACGGAGTTTCTGACATTACACGTAATAGACTATCGTTTGCGCTTTTATAACTTCCGTCATTATCAGTATCTATAAATAAAATAACGGTATTAGTTGATGCCCATTCACTTTGGCATGTGAGACTTGAGCTACTACTTGTAACTGTATTGGGAACAGGGCACACAATGACTATTTCATCTGTACTTGCAGCTTGAGAGCGTGCATAGCTAATATTTCTTTTTAATTCCAACAAAAAATTCTCAGCTCTATTTTCTTCTAGCATATCGCTGCTATTCCAAATCGCAATTGATGCAATAATGCCAACGATAGCAACGGTTACCATGAGTTCTAAAAGGGTGAACCCGTTTTGTTTGTTTTTCATATTAATCTCATTTACTGCTAGTCATTTAAGTATAGCGATTTTTATATAATAAATTATACCACGATCGGTTGTTTTATCACCGTAATTCAATTGCTTTGTTTGCTATGAACACTATGATTGTCTAAAATCGAGGCAACTGAAGCTTTCAAAAGTAATTAATATGAAAAAAATAGAAGCAATTATTAAACCTTTTAAGTTAGATGATGTGCGTGAAGCGTTGTCTGATGTGGGTATTACGGGGATGACGGTAAGCGAAGTTAAAGGCTTTGGGCGTCAAAAAGGTCACACTGAGCTATATCGTGGCGCAGAGTATATGGTCGATTTTTTACCTAAAGTAAAACTTGATATTGTATTGACTGATGAAGATGTAGACCGTGCAATTGAAGTTATTGTAAAAACGGCGCAAACAGGAAAAATCGGTGATGGTAAAATATTTGTCACAGATGTTGAGCGTGTAATACGTATTCGTACTGCAGAGGAAGATGAAGAAGCGATTTAAGATTTTCTTCTACGCAATAAAAAGGCGCTTACTAAGCTGTCTCTTGATCACAAGTCTGACTCAAGAGATTTTGCTAAATCGTAGCCTTCTAGGATGGCTTGTAACTTAAGCCATCCTTTCCATAACACTTTCACAGATGCACGCCCTGTGCGCT
>NZ_JADYXA010000110.1:0-590 GCF_015864495.1 Pseudoalteromonas sp. SWYJZ98
ATATTTCAGTTGTGCTTTTCTAATGAACAAACACAAATGAAGTTTAATTAATAATATAAATTTCAATTACTTCTGTTTAACAAGGACCCATCAGGCGTCCTCTACTTATCTATATATGGACGTTAAAATTGTTTTCAAGCAAATAACAAATAATTTTTTAAATTTACTCTTTTAAAATACACAACAAGGTCGTTAAACATAAATTACAATGGTAAAAATACCGCCTCAAGCGAGGCGGCTAAAACAGTGGAAAATATTTAAAGTGAATTACTTATCTTCGAGCAAATCATTGCCACCGATTGCTATTTTGCGCGGTTTTAACGCTTCAGGTATTTCACGTTGTAAATCTATGCTGAGTAAACCATGGGCTAAATCAGCAGCGATAACTCTTACATGATCTCCTAACTGAAACTTACGCTCAAAATTGCGATCTGCAATGCCTTGGTGAATAAATTTACGCTCACTGGCATGCTCTTTACCCGTTTTAATACCCGCAACAACTAGTGTGTTGTTTTCTGACTCTATGCTCAGCTCGCTTTCGCTAAAACCAGCAACTGCCATAGTAATTCGGTATTTGTCTTTATCGAGCG
>NZ_JADYXA010000111.1:0-526 GCF_015864495.1 Pseudoalteromonas sp. SWYJZ98
TAGGTATGAGTTACCGAGATATTCGAGGCCATATACAGGATATGTATGGCGTTGAAGTATCAGAGGCCACCATCACTGCCGTAACAGACCAACTGATACCAGAGCTTAAAGCATGGCAAGCGCGCAGTTTAGATACGCTTTACCCATTTATCTGGCTTGATGCCATTCATTATAAGATTAAAGAAAATGGCCGCTACGTGAGTAAGGCTATTTATACCGTACTAGGTGTCAATATTGAAGGCCGAAAAGAGTTACTTGGTTTATATATCTCTGAAAGTGAAGGGGCTAACTATTGGTTATCAGTATTAACTGATTTACATAATCGTGGTGTATCCGATATTTTAATTGCCTGTGTTGATGGACTAAAAGGCTTCCCTGAAGCAATAGCAACAATCTACCCCGACGCCGAAGTGCAGGAGTGCGTCATTCATCAAATTCGTAATTCGATGAAGTACGTTGCTTCAAAGCACCAAAAAGAGTTTATGACTGACTTGAAACCCGTTTATAAGGCTGCCACTAAGGATGC
>NZ_JADYXA010000112.1:0-509 GCF_015864495.1 Pseudoalteromonas sp. SWYJZ98
AACAAAGACCCGTTTGGGTTGTATGGTTAAGTGACTAAGCGTACACGGTGGATGCCTTGGCAGTTGGAGGCGATGAAGGACGTATTAACTTGCGATAAGCCTAGTCAAGCTAGTAAAAAGCGCTTGAGACTAGGATTTCCGAATGGGGAAACCCACCTGCTTGCAGGTATCGTTAACTGAATACATAGGTTAACGAGGCGAACGCGGAGAACTGAAACATCTAAGTACCCGTAGGAAAAGAAATCAACCGAGATTCCGAAAGTAGCGGCGAGCGAAATCGGAACAGCCCTTAAGCTTATTATGTGTTAATGGAAGGCTCTGGAAAGTGCCACGATACAGGGTGATAGTCCCGTACATGAAAAGACATTTTAAGTGAAATCGAGTAGGTCGGAGCACGTGAAACTTTGACTGAATATAGGTGGACCATCATCTAAGGCTAAATACTCCCAACTGACCGATAGTGAACCAGTACCGTGAGGGAAAGGCGAAAAGAACCCCTGTGAGGGGAG
>NZ_JADYXA010000113.1:0-502 GCF_015864495.1 Pseudoalteromonas sp. SWYJZ98
ATAGTCGCGGCTGAGTGAGTGTGAGCCAAACTCAACATAAGGCACCTTGATGGCTTCGTACACATCAGGCCCGAAAGCATCGTTAAGTCCAACACCGTGACCCATGGCTTGCATTGCGGCATAGTGACCGAAGTGGTCGATTGTGTTGGGTCGGTCGCCGTCACCATCGCGCTCAATCAGCCCCAGCAAGTCGCCGATGCTTAGACCGTTTTCGCGTTCCATATCCATGCGCAGGGTCCGCGCGGCGTGCATTGCAGCGGGGTCGATTTCATCGGGCATTACATCAAAAATTTCAGTACCTGCGCCGATGGGTGAATCTTCGGACTCATCGGCAGCATCCGCCCACGCACTGGCAAAAAATGCCTTTGCGGCGTGCAATTCAAATTCTTCGGTTTCAGCCATATCAGTTCACTCCTTGATAAATAACAGGGGGCAAAAACGCCCGGTAATAGCCCCGTACATAAGGGCTATTCGCTGGCGTTTTTATTTGTGTGCTGCCCAC
>NZ_JADYXA010000114.1:0-500 GCF_015864495.1 Pseudoalteromonas sp. SWYJZ98
CCAGACCATTAATTGATTTTCGAAAATCAACGGCATCGGCACATAAATAGACGGTGGGTACATCAACGAACATCCTCATACCGTTAGCCCTTTAATAATGGCAACGATATCGGCCGTCGCTAAATCGATAGGAAACGTGAGTTGGCCGGTTAGCGTATCAAACTGCAGCGTATTTTGACGAGTTTGCGCGCAGACTTCAGTAGTTTGTTTTACCTGGACAAAACGTGATGATGTAAGGCACTGCGTGTGCACTGGCAAGGTGGAATTAGGCTGGTCTTTTGCCAGTAAAGCACGTTGTTTATAATAAGTCGTAATAGCGACATTATGGTGTTGGCAGAATTCAATATTAGTACCACTAAACGTACTGCGTTTCAGCAAAAGCTGCTGCCACTGTGCGCTTGTTCTGTAAGTTTTCATCACCTGCTCCGAATTTATCATTGAGCAGGTATTTTTAGATAATCAGAACATCGATGCTAGGTGTGGTTCGCTAGACGCTTACG